>JANQHO010000087.1 GCA_028277105.1 Owenweeksia sp.
AGTATTTGATCTCCCCTACCGATTGCCCGCTGGAGTCTTTTACCTGCCCCCGGCAGCTTACGTAAAGGCTGCTGCTGGAAAAGTCTTCGTGGTCCAGCGGAAAATGGAGCTCGCTGTAGCGGTACACCTGGGTAGCCACCTGTCCGTTCTGCTCGTAGGTCACGTATACCTGGCCCCGGAAGTTAACCTGCAGGGAAAGGCCTTTTTCGTTTATGCCCTCGTCACGGCTTACCGCTTCGCTCCAAAGGGTATTGCCGCTGGAACCCTCCAGGTAGTAGAGGTGAACATCGGTTTGGCTGCCGGTGCTTACGTCTGCCAGCAGCAGGTAATTGCCCTGGCGGTCGGCCACTATATCCACTGCCCGGTCGTTGTAGCCGTGCTCATCGATCCCGGCTGCCCACAAAAGATTACCGGACAGATCGTAGCGGTGCACCAGTACGTCTTCGTTACCGGCCGCTACCGTGGCATAACCGGCTACGGCAAAGCTGTTAGGCGAAGCTACCAGGGCGGTGGCTTCATCGTTGAGGCCGCTTTTGTCGAAGATATCAGACCACAGGAAATGGTTCTGCGCATCCAGGCCTACCACTTTAAAGTCGCTTTGGCCCCCTTTGTCGGTAAAACCGCATAAATGGAGAAAACCCTGGTTCAGCGCACCGTCTTTCAGCTGGTCGGAAGCCGTGGCAGGACCGCTGTTGCGCTCTTCGCTCACCCAGTGGCCCGCGGTAGTATAAAACCAGGAAACCATATCCCATTGGGCGGGGGAGGTTTCGCTGGAGCCGTTTACGGCCAGGTAAGGGCCGTTGCGGTAGATCTTGAGGCCCAGTTCGGTAAAACCGTTGTGATCCCGCTGCGTGAGCCATAGCCGGGAGCCTCCTTCATCGTAGGCAGCCAGCAGCAGGTCGTGAGAACCTCCCCTTCCGGTAGTCCCGCAGAGGTAGATACTGGCGGTAGCTTCATCGTAAAAAAGATCGGCTGCCACGTCATGGCCGCTGCTTTGGTCTTCGGCAAACCAGTCTACCCTGCCCCTGTCGCTGACCCGGGTCACAAAAAAATCTGTTTCCCCGGAGGGGGTGCGGGTAACGATGCCGCAAAGGTAGAGGTAGGAATCGTAAACCGTAATAGCGGTGGGCTCGTAAAAGTCGCGGCCGGGGACATTGAGTACCACCTCCCAGAGCAGCCGACCCTGGCTGTCAAATTTCTGCAGTTGGGCATCGGCTCCTCCCTGGCCCTGTTCTTCAAAACCGGCCCGGTAGTAATTCCCGGAGGCATCGGTAACGGCCGGGGCGCCAAACCTGCCTGAAAAGGCGCCTTCTATATCGTTCCATAAAAAAGTTACTACATTATCCTGGGCAAAAGCCACTGTAAAAAGAGCGGTAAATAGCAGGCTGAAAAAGCCGTTGAAGATCGAAGATGGAAATGGTTGGTTCATGGGTATTGTTTTTTACAGTTAATGGTTAGTATTTTACTGAATAAAGCAGGGGGTGTTTTTTTATCCTTTTTCCAAAGTAAATAAAAAATTTATTTAAATGTACTTTTTGGTTATAAATTTTTAGAATGCTGTAGGCCTTTTTATGGGATTTCTTTTCGGGTGGAGTATCATTCTGAGGATGGCCTCGCCATGATGGGGGGAAGGTTTTTTCTACAAAAACTTTTAGGAGACTATACTATTTATTTATGTTGAGACAATCTTTTCTACGAATTCTTAAGTTGAAACAATAGATCTGATAAATATGGCCGGGGGTTAAACCCATGAAAATAAGTTGAAAGTTTTTGGAGAGGGGCTGCTCTTGAAGGGTTATGTGTTCAAAGCCTTTGCCGGTATCATTGTCAAAAAAGATATATCCATCAGACTCATGGAATACATTGAAAGGAATTAAACAAACTAGACTATAATGTTCTTTTCATTACAAAAAAGTATCACTATGATTTTCAAATGTTTAAACAAAAAATTCTAAGAGCATCATATTTGTAAATTAAACTTAATCCTAATAAGGATCAGCTTCCTATCCTGATTTGTATGACCTTTTCTATGTTTGGACATTAAGGTTATAAAATCAATTATATGAATGACCAAAGCATCATAGAAGCCCTTCGATCATCTAAACGCGATAAAGCTTTAATCAAGCTTTATCGCTACTACCCAAAAGTAGAAAAGCTCATTCTTTCCAAAGGAGGTAACAAACAGGATGCTCAAGATATTTTCCAGGAGGGCCTTCTGGTTTTATGCAAGAGGGTAAAGGAGCAGGATTTCAAGCTTACTTCCAAGGCTCAAACCTACTTATATAGTATTTGTCGCTTTTTATGGAAAAACGAGCTAAAAAAACTCAATAGGAAACCCAAGACAGAGATGGTTTTAGAATTGAGCTCCGATGAAGAAGAAAGTCTGGAAGCCATACTTCAAAAGGAAGAGAAAATCAAAATAGCTACTCAAATTCTATCTGAATTAGGCGAACGGTGCTGGCGGTTGCTCAAGCTCTTCTATTATCAATCCCTCAGGATGAAAGAGATCGCCCAAAAGATGGGTTTCAGCTCTGAGAAAATTGCACGTAATCAAAAGTACAAGTGTCTGGAGAGAGCTAAACGCAAACTCAAAGAAAAAATAGCCTAAAAGAACATTGATTTTATACCCTTAAAAGACTTAAAATGAGACCTGAACTTAAAATAATAGAATTAATAGAAAAATACCTTCGAAATGAACTGGAGGAAAAAGATCAAATTGAATTTGAAAAACGAATAGAAAGTAATCCTGAATTCAGAAAAGAAGTAGAACTACAGCGGGATTTGATGAATGGAATAGAGCGTTTAAGCTTGTTGAAGGCTATTGAAAGAGCCAAGATTAAATATATGCGTGGCAAATGGCTACTCAAGATTGGGTTAGGAATCATAGTAATCTCCATTATTGTGGTGAGCACTTATTTATTTGTTGATCAGAACTCGGAAAATTCTTCCGGTTTGTACAAACTCAATGAAGTAGGGGAACCCCTTTGGAGTGATGCAGATCGGTATTTACCCAAACAAGAATTTAAATTAAACATAGAAAGCGATACGGTAATTGAAACCGAAGGGGGTATTGTGTTCGCAATTTCTAAAAACGCATTTGTGGATGAAAACGGAAATCCGGTAAAAGGAGAGGTAGATCTAGAGGTAAAAGAAGCATTAGACCCCGCATCTATAATAACAGCCGGTTTATCTACCGAATCCAATGGTAAACCTTTGGAAACAGGAGGAATGTTTTACTTCAATGCCCGGAAAGACGGTAAATCTCTTAACATTAATCCACAAAAAGAAGTATTAGCAGAAATTCCAACAAAGGAGATCAAGAGCGGAATGCAACTTTTTGATGGCAAACGAAAAAAAGATGGGGGTATCAATTGGGTTAATCCCAAGCCACTAGAGAGATACTTAATCCCAGTGGATATACATACTTTGAATTTTTACCCGCAAGGTTATGAGGATAGTTTGGCCAATTGGGGATATAATGTAGAAGACAAAGCATTTAAGGACAGCTTATTTTACAGTTTTTTTGCTTGTGAAGAAGAAGAGTCAACAAATCTGAGCAAATCATATTCGATGATTTGGTATGGTGATAGAAAAATCATTTTGAAAAATTATGATCCGGATGGATTTTTAATGTCGGTAGATACAACTCCCTATAAAGAAACCACATGGGATTCTCTTTGGGTTAGAAATTGTGATGTTGTTGAACCATCAGATATAAAGGCATTTTGGAATGATAAATTTCAAAACACAAATATTGCAACCAAAGAGTTTGAAGAACGTTTGCGTTTCATTCACAATAAGAATATTCTAAGGCTTTACATAAAAAATTTGCACTTACCTCTTTATGAAATTGATTCTATGGTACTCCAACAGTTTCCTTGGGATGAGGCAGGTAGATTTTTATTATTTCATAAACGCAAAGATGGAAGAGTAAAAATAAAGAGTGATCTGGCTAAAAATCTAAGCTCCTATTATTCAGAAAAAAGCAAATTATACGAGAATTCCGTGAGAAAAGTATATCGGAAATTTTGGAATGAAGAACGGAGAAAGGATATGATAGCGAAACAAAAGCAAGCACAGTTTTCAGAAGACGAAGTTAAAAGAGATTATCAGAACTATTTAAAAGAGTTGAATTTGAATCTGGACGAAGCATACCGTCAACTGGGAAAGCCAAGGCCAAGGCAAGCTTCTTTACCTAATAATCGCTATCGAGCCGCATTAACATCAACTGGCTGGAAAAATGTAGATCGCTATGTGGTAGCCTCTACTCAAAATCGTGAATCACTAAGCTTCATGGATAAAGAGGGGAATAAAGCTACAATCAAGTATCAAGATGTAAAAGTAAAAGTTCAGGATATCAACAGTTTTGATAGAGTATATAGTTATGTTTTGAGTAAAGGACAGTACAGTTTTAGGAGAATGAAACGGAACGGTGATGCATTTGGGTTTAAAATGAATGAGTTTTTGAATTATAAATTGGTGATTATAGCGTATCAAAAGGGTGAAATGCATTTCGCTTTACAGAATATATCAGCACGTGAAATAAACATTAAGCTCTCTCCTTCCAACGAAATAGAATTAAAAAAGGTATTAACAGAATACGGCACTAAACAAAGTAGAAGGGATGTTTGGAAAGATCAGCAATATGAATCTTTTAAAATGGCTGACCAGGCACGAAGAGCAAAAAATGATCAAATAAAGGAACTAAGGCGTAGATTGTATCCGGTAATTTTCCCAAGTATAGGACAAGCTATCCCCGAAAGTATTGAAGAATGAAGTTCTTACTTATCATCAAAAGAGGCTTTTTCACTGGTGGCGAAAGCCCCTTTTCCTTACATGAATGGTTTTACCAAATACTAATTTTACTCTAAATCATTTCACCGCTTCTGGCTTATTAGTGGTGCAAAAATTCAATTTAATAGAGCTAAGAAGTATTATAGAACTAAAGGCCATTAAAGTCACTCCCCTGCCAGTCGGCAGACAGGTAAAACCGCCTTGATATTCATTTGCAGCGAGTAGCCCCCTGTTCTTTTGGTTTCGTTGGAAAGCTATGCCAGGGCCGGAGGCACTGATGTACCATGATGTTATGCCTCTTGGGCAGTATGGGGGGAAACCTATAACCGGCATTTAATCATAAGCTTTCCACCACTCATCATTTACAGTAGCGTTTTCTTGTAAAAAGATAAGCTCACCAATTCTTGGCGCTATAATTTTAACGTGCAGTTCTTTGGCTTTTTTAGTAAGGCGTTCTATGGGGTCTGTCCAGCTGTGCATAGCCAGCTTAAAGGCTCCCCAATGCACGGGCATTATTTGCTTCGCTTGTACATCCAGCCCGGCCTGGGCGGTCTCTTCGGGAAACATATGGACCTCCGGCCACATTTCATTGTATTGTCCGCATTCGATCATGGCCAGATCAAAAGGCCCGTATTTTTGGCCTATTTCTTTAAAATGGCTGTCGTAACCGCTGTCCCCGCTAAAGAAAATGTTTTCAGTGTTGGATTGTATCACCCAGGAACCCCACAAAGTTTTTGCCCTATCGGTAAACCCTCTGCCGGAAAAATGCTGGGCAGGGGTACATATAAAATTCAAGCCCTCAAACGCACTTTCCTGCCACCAATCCAGCTCCATAATCCGCTCTTCTTCTATCCCCCACTTTTGCAAATGAACTCCAACTCCGAGCGGTGTGTAAAACATCTTTACCTTATTTTTTAATTTTTGGATAGAGCCATAATCCAAATGGTCGTAGTGATCATGCGAAATGATTACGGCATCTATTTCAGGTATTTTTTCAATGGCAATAGGCAACTCTTTGCTAAAGCGTTGGCTTCCCAGCACCGGATGCGGAGCCGGTACCTTACCGAACATAGGGTCTATCAAGATGGTTTTATGATCGATCTGCAACAAAAACGCAGAGTGCCCAAACCAAATGAGGCGTGTACGGCCCTTATATTCAGCAATATTCAGGGAATCTATTTTCTTTACCGGAAGGTCTTTTGAGGGAGCCCTGTTAGCCTGGGGTTTAAAATAAGCTACCAGGCTTTTCCCCATATCCTTAAAACTCATATCTAATGACACATCACTTGTATTAACAAACTTTTCTTCCTGGTAATTTTCCGATTGGGTGTATCTGGCTTTTTGCGCTTCCGTAGCCTTGCCGCCAAATTGAGGACTCATATTAACAAATAACACCGTTGCCAGTACTAAAACCGCAATAATGATTCCGATACCTATCATCATTAGCTTTATGAGTTTTAAAAATTTATTGGTCATTTTTTGATTGGGGTTGAAGCCTTTAAAAGTTCGCAAGTTCAAATATTTTCAGTAATGCGTGCTAATAGGGCCCGCCATTCTTTCGTGTTATTTGCTCCCCAGGCCCGTAGCGTTCTCACCAACACCGCTAAAGAATTCGGATACCTAAAAGATCAAAAAGAAAGGCTGAGCATTCACAAATTCCTTTAAAACCAATGATAGTGTGAGTAAAATGAGCTATCCCCTACCGCTGTGCTAAGGGGGAATCACCCATTTAACCAAGCGGGCAGAGCGAACTCATGAATACCTTTGAAAATAAGCAATACATGAATAAAGCAAAGTAACACTAGCTTGCTGTAAGCAGATAAGGCGAAATTATAGGAACACTTCGATAAACTCAGTGCCCTATAATCCGCATTATATTAAATAGCCGCTCAGTCCATCTCCTTATCCCATGATTAGCACGGCCTTTGACTAAGTTCATCGACTGAATGGATTCTGAACGTTCAGGCATTGTTCTCTGATGAACGCTTAATTGTTTCCTTACCGTTATAAACCAGTCTTGTAGACCAAGGTATCGGGTTTCTAAGAGCAAAATGTGCCATACACCCATTTTCCGCTTCGTTGAGCAAGTCTTTGATCTTTTCCTCAGGCTCTGGACTTTCAATCATCACGTGCGTTTCTACCACATCACATCCACCATTCGTCATATATCCATGCTCGCGCATGTGACCCAAATTCGTTCTAAATACAATGCGTTGTTCCAGCTTCAGGCTATCTACCTGAATCTTTCTTGCGGTAAGAATATCCGTTAAATGTGTCATGAGACAAAACCCAATTCCTGCTGAGAAAAAAGCGAGCGGTGGAGGTGCCGTATCCTCTCCCACGGGCGGCTGCTCATCACAATACAGCTTTACAGGACTAAAGCCCGGGATATTGACGGAAACCACACCTGTTTTACTTTGCATTTTACCCGCCTCTGCACTCAAGTTCACTTCAAAACGATAAGGCTCGGGATGACGGGCTTTGTTGAATTTGGTGGATTCATATTGCGTTTTGGCGGGTTGCTCAGAGCTAAGTTCACCAACATGATAAAATTTGTCTTCTGACATGTTCTTTTCTGTTTTTATGTTGGACAAATATCCTTACTACTTCATAATTAGCCTAATACAAAATAAGAATAATGCAGCATGATCAATACTTTAGACGGATAATCATGTGCTGCCCAATGAATACCTTTTGGTCTTAAGTATTAATATCTTGGCTACGCTCTAGAATTCTTTGCCCAAATAATTAAACTCAAGCATTTTACAAGAAAGTTCAATCCTAGCTGATAGACGAGTTTATTTAACCAGTTTACTTTGCTTTGAGTTGGAGTGGCGAATGTACTTTTCCATCACTACTGCGGTTATAACAATGGTATAAAAATGCCCGATTAATCCGGTTAAAATCACCGCTTTTTGCCCTATAACAGTTGTGGGTACTATATCCCCGTAGCCTATGGTGAGCAAGGTGATAAAACTATAGTATAACAATCCATCAATCTTGTCCGCAAAGTTTGAACCTGCGGTAATTTGACCGGAAAAAGACCCTGGATGCGCCATTTCTATGGTGGTAAACATAAAAAAGGCCAATACGCCTAGGGTAATATAACCGCTCATAAGCCCTATGATTACATTGCGATTGACCAATTTAGCTCGTAAAATCTGCAGTATGACCTCCATTGTAATGCAGGCGTATGCAATGAAGGAAAGGCCCATTTGGATAAAATTAAAGGCATCCGCTTTTTTGGGACGAACAATCATATCTCGGCCTATAACAATCAGGGATATGAAAAATAAAATGGTTAAAAAGAGGGTCAACTTCCGGTTCTTTGAAATAAGAATCATTCCAGCTATCAGGTTGATAAGTAGTAAGATCGGCATCAGAGTTTCTTCAAAAAACAATTCGGGTACTATCAGAGACCCAAAAAGAATAAAACAAATAGTGATGAAGAAAAACTCAAATCTGACGTGATAAATGCGACTTATTATGCTTTTCACTTGTTACTGGTCTTTATGATATACTTTCACCCTACTCAATCCTGAGTTTGTGGTTACTTGGATTTTTTATTCTTCATTTTCTCACTAGGCACCACAAAAAGCCCTATTTGAAAAAACGGGCTGTTGACCACATTATAACTTTCCGTACCAAATTCATCACCCAGAGCATCTACCCTTCTTGCCACGGTTGTTCCTCCAAATACCTCCAGGCGTATTAATTCTGTAATCTTATATTCAATTTTAGGTCCTATAACGGCTCTGAAGTAGGAAAGTTTCTCCAATGTTTGAGGTTCATTTTGGGCATTAATCCGGGTCGAATTTACGCGGTAAAGTGAACCACTTACTTCGGCTTTTATTCCCAGGGCAAACTTCCCGTAAAACCGCTCGTAACTTATCATGTTCGGTAGAAGTATATTCAATTTACTCTTTTTGCTTGTTTTGCGAAACATAAGAGTTGGTAGGTATAAAGGCTCTCCCAATCTTGCATTTCTGGCAATACCAAAGCCATATGCCAAGCCTTCGGATACCTTTTTTACCAGCTGAACAGAGCCGTTAAAAATAAAATCTTTACTACTCAAAGGATCATTTAAGGAAGAAGATAGAATGGGGTTGATATAAACTATCGCTGCCCATTTTTTCTGAATTTTTTGGAGCACAATAAATCGATAACCCACAATATGCAAACTTTCCCTGTTCAACCCGATAATGGTATCATTTCCAATGATGGGTTTAACCATGCTATAATGAAGCCCGTTGATCAGGGTTGTTTTTTCATTTTTCAGGACTTTGGGAATATTGAAAAAGAAACGGTACTCATCCAATCTCACTTTCAAATCCTGAGGTATATCGTGAATCTTGGCATCTGTAAATTTACAGTATGAAAAACCAGCTAATTTTGTGTCTTGAGCGTGTAAACCTGAATGGCAAAAAACGATTAACACAAAAACGAGCTTCTTTATGAAATATGACGGAATAATGCTATTCTTGTGCCTTCCGTCATATATTATCCACCCCCCTCTCAATGCTTTACAACCTTATAGAACCACTTATAAAGCACAGGAACCAATAGCAGCGTAATTACGGTGGCAAACAGCAATCCGAAGATGATGCCTATCGCCAAGGGTTCCCAAAGCTCACCACCACCCAACCACAGCGGAATGAGACCTAATGAAGTTGTAAAGGTGGTCAATAAAATAGGACGAAAACGCTCCTGGGCTGCGGCCAAGATGGCTTCATAAGGCGTTCGATTATTTTCCACCAATTCTATTTGAATACGGTCAATGAGTACGATGGCATTGTTGATCACAATACCGGAAAGTGAAATGATGCCTAAAAAGCCTGTAAAACTCAGATTGGTACCGGTAAGAAGAAGCCCTCCTACCACTCCAACCAAACCAAAAGGTACCGCCAGCAGTACAATGCTACTTTTTCTAATAGAATTAAACTGCATCACCAAAAGAAGAATAATGATAAACATAGAAATAGGAAGCTTTTTAACTACAGCCGACATAGCGTTACTGCTAGCCTCGGACTCTCCACCCAGTTCAAAAGAGTAATCACTCCCCCACTCTATGCTGGCTTGCTCAAGCCATTCTTCCATAGGTTGAGCTATTTCAGCAGCCGTAACGCCAGCCAGTAATTCAGATTCCACTGTGATGGTACGGTTTAAGTCTCTTCGCATAATTTTGGCCAATTGCCAATCCACACTTACATCCGCTACCTGTACCATAGGTACCGTTCTTCCACTGCGCTGACTGTAAATACTCATTCCTTCCAGTTCTTCGTAAGCCAGTTCCATACTTCCTTCTGCCCTCATCGAAATCGGGATATTATCCTCTTCCTCCCGGTACTCACCTACGGTGTAACCTGATAAGGTGGTGTAGGAAGATAAGGCCACATCCTGATTGGTAAGGCCATTATAACTCAACTTAGATTGATTGATATTGACCAACACCTTCTTGATCTTTGGCCCCCAATCATCATCTACATTAGTGGTGCCCTCAATAGTTCTAAGTTTACCTTTTACCTCACTGGCAATACTGGTCAGTTTCTCCGCTTCAGGACCACTTATTCTAATCTGAATGGGAACATCTGCCCCTCCTCCGTTGGCTAGTTGTTTTATTACCACTTTTGCATCTGGCAAATGCTTGAATACATATGCATTTAACTGATCAATTACCATCTGATTATCTTCTCCTGAGGAGGTGTTCACCAACAGATGCGCATAGTTGCTATTCTTTTGTTTTTGCCTGTAGCCCAGATCATATGGCTTTGGGCCCAGGCCGATAAAGGATGACCAGTCTGTAACTCCTTTAACTCTGCTTTGATCAACAAGCAAGCTGTCTTGCAAATAAGATTCGATCTTAGAAACTTCTGCAGCCGTAGTGGATAAGCTTGTTCCGGATGGCAGTTGCACATCCACCGTAACCAAATTACGATCGCTATCAGGCATAAATACGAACCCTATTCTTCCTAAGCCAAATAAAGAAAGTACCAATAATCCCACTACCATAAAAACAAACAAGGCTGGCTTCTTCAATGCCCAAACAACTACTTTTTTGTATTTCACGTTCAGCTTATCAAAAAGACTCTTTTTCTCTTTATCCTTTTGCTTCTTTACTTTAAAGAAGAGAATCGCCAACATAGGCACAATGGTTAAAGCCATTAACCAGGAGGATAATAAAGTGATCGTGATAACCGAAAATAAGGGACCCATGATCTCTCCCATTACTGAGTCTGCCAGAAAAAACGATAAGAACGCTGCAGATGTAGTTAAAGAGCTGGTTAATAGCGGGACCATCAATTCTTTACTGGAAGAAATAGCCGCATCTAGAGCTTTACTTCCTCTTTCCATTTTCACCATCATAGATTCAGCCATCACAATGGCATTATCTACCAACATTCCCAAGGCCATAATAAGTGCCGCCAGGGATACTTGATTGAGCCCAATATCGAAAACCCTCATAAAGAAAAGAGACAAAATAATGGCAGTAGGAATAAGGCTTGCCACTACTACTCCGGTTCGTAAACCCAGGAAAACAAGCATTACGGCCAATACAATAACAATACTTTGAATCAGGTTAGACACAAAGTCACTCACACTTGTAGCTACCGAATCATCCTGGGAAGCAATTCGTTTGGCTTCTACACCTACGGGTAAAGTTTCATTGAAGCTCACCAATTGTTTGTCCACTTCCTCACCCAGTTGAATAATATTAGCCCCTTCCTTTAAAGAAATATGTACTCCTATGGCTGAATGCCCATTTATTCTTACCATGGTTTCTCTTGGAGAAATATAATCCTCATATACATGAGCTATATCTTTTAAAAACACGGTTTGTGTACCCATTCCTACTGGAATAAGCATGTTTTTAAGGTCTTCCAGGGATTCAAAATTCCCGGAAGGTTCAAGGATAACACGCTCATCTTCAATATTGATCTCCCCCGCAGGAACCACAATATTGGTACTGGATATCAGGTTCTTCAGTTCGTTGGCCGAAAGCTGAAGATTGGTGAGTTCAGCATCATTGTAATCTATATAGATGCGCCTTTCCAATACACCTGTAAGTTCTACTTTGGCTGCATCTTCTAACCGGATTAGCCTATTTCTGAGTTTATCCGCATAGTCTTCCAGTTCCTTTGGTTCATAATCATCGTTCTCTAAGCCTACTGCAATTCCGTAGGTCACTCCTACATCCTCATCCTTTAAGTTTGGCCCACTACTGACACCGGAAGGCATGGAAACCTCCTCTATTTTCCTCCTTAATTTATCCCAAATAGGTTGAAGATCAGCTTCTTTCACATTGTCCTTCAGTGAAATTTTCACAATAGATATTCCCGTTCTGGATTCACTTTCAATGTAGTCTACCTCTGGGATTTCCTGTACTACCTTCTCGATAGGATCGGTAACCAACAACTCAATTCTTTGAGGCCCTGCACCCGGAAAGATGGTTACCACATTGGCTTTTCTTATGGTAAAAGGTGGCATACTATCTCTTGGCAAGGATAAATAGCCAATGAGACCGGATACCATTATGATGCCCAAAAGCAAATAGGTAACCCGATTATTTTTTATCGCTATGTTCGTCAGATTCATCCTGCATTATTTGTTTAGAAGTGTCACTTTCATTCCATCATACAGGGTGCGAAGTCCTGCAGTAGCTACTAGTTGATCTTCGCTCAAACCTGATCGAACGATGAATCCTGGAGAGGTAAGATTACCTATCTCTACGGTCACTTTCTTAGCGGAATACACATTGTTTTCCAATGGATCAAGCACGTAAACGAACTTTCCCTCATCATTTTCACCAACCGCTTTTACAGGTACAACCAATTGTTTTGGGGCGTCTTCATCTCCAAAAGAGAAAACAATTTCCACCGGCATTCCCGGCCTGATCTCTTCTGTAGGATTGGAAATGGAAGTGATAACCGGATACGTTCCTCCTGATGACGTATAGCCCACTTCCGTGATGACACCATCAAAATACTGAGATAAGGTTGGAATTCTGATGGATGCCGCACTTCCTATTTCAACTTGACTGATGTACTTTTCGGGAACACCGGCTCTGGCTTCAATCTCTTTCGAATCTTCCTGACTCATAGTGAGTATGGGCTGTCCGGCTCGTGCCACCTCATTCAGCTCAATGTTCACAGAAGATACAATTCCCGACATTGGCGCATAAATACTAGTGTAGGAGACTTGCGATTTTTGAAGATCCAATCGCTTTAAAGATATCTCATAGGCGCTCTGCGCATTCGAAAATGTACTCTTTGCTTGTTCATAGTCACTCAAAGAAGCATTGCTGGTTTGAAATAATTCTTTGATCCGATCAAAAGAGGATTTGGCGGTTTCGAGCTGCACTTTAGCATTTTTAACGTCTAATTTTGCCTGATCAAGTCCCAATAAAACATCCTTTTGATCTAGTTGAGCCAGCAATTGACCTTTTTTAACATGCTGGCCAACAGATACATTGAGCTTGTTAATTAAACCTCCGGCACGAAAGCTCAGGTTGGTTTCAGAGCCAGACTCGGTGATACCATTAAAGGATCTGGTACTTTGTCCACCGAGCATTTCTACCCGTCCGTATCGTACTGGTTTTACTTTTTCCTGTTTTTCTTCAGTTTCAGTGTTTTTGCAGCCCTGGATAGAAAATGCCATTACCAAGGCAAGAGTTGTATATTTTAATAGTCGCATTAGTCTTGATTTATGATGTATTGTTCCATTCTGTTTTTAAAATCCTGTTTCTTCTCCTCCGTCTCAAATGTCATGAAGGACCCCACTATATACTGAAGTTGAAGGTGGGTGTTGATATACTGATATACAGATAAAGCCGCTCCCAGATCTGCTTCCAATGCTGCTTGCTGAGCATCGATCACTTGAGTGATCGTTACCCGACCTTGCTTGTAGTTTTCCTGGATCAATTCAAAGTTTTTAAGTGCGCTTGCGGATGCTTTTTTGCTGAAATCAATGTTGGTACCCGCACTTAAAAGATTAAGCATGGTAGAACGAATATTTAATTCCAGAGTCTGGTCTAAAAGTATCCGTGAATCATTTAACTGCTCTAAACCTACCTTTGCTTGTTGAACCGCAACATTTCTTTGAAAACCGGTCAAAATGGGATAGGATACTGAAACTCCTACAAACCAGGAATTGTCCTGCTGACCAGGTAACCCTAAAGCTGCAAATGAAGGCTCTAATTCTGTGCCTTCACCACCTCTCGCTAAGAACTGTGAGGTTTGAGCAGTTAGTGCAACGGTAGGAACATAAAGCAATCGTTTGTTTTGCTGCAGTTGACGTTTTGAAGCGTTTATATTCTCTAAAAGAGATTTCTTATTCGGATTATTCTTTTGACTTTCCATCACTAAAAAATCCGATGCTTTTTGTAGGCTCTCAGGAGTATTCAGCACTTCACCAAAGGAATCTCTTCTAAGTTCCTCAAATAGATCATCTTCAAGCGATATATCCTCCACATCATACTCATATTCCAAAGTATTGGCCAGCAGCTGATTTAGCTGGATTTTGGCTTCCAAAAGATTGGTTTGGGCGTCTATAACGAATTGGTTAGCACTAGCCAGTTCTGCTTCCCATCTGTACAAGTCTGCATTGTTAGATGCCCCGAGGTTCACACGTATTTCTGCCAACTCTCTATTTCTTTTCGTCTTTTGCAAATTCTCCTGTTGGATGCGAACATTTGTCTTAGCGGCCAATACGTTTATATAGGAAGAATAGGTCTCTAAGAGTACATCTAGTATCTGAGCCTGTGTGCCATATTCCTGAGCTTTCTGTAAGTATTTGGAGATCTTTAAACCAGCTATAGCCTGTTCGGAGTAAATCACCTGAGAGAGCGTTAAGTCAGCAGTTAAAGATCGTTCCGGAGTATTAAAAGCAGCACTGGCCCTTTCTTCATTTATCTGTGAACCAGTTAGTCCAGCATCTAAAGACGGTAATAAGTTAGACCTAACCGATTTCACATTTAATCCACTGAGCTCAAGATCAAAATAGCTGATACTGATATTTAAGTTGGCTTTGATGGCCTTATCCGCTATCTCTTCAAAGGAATAGGTTTTAAGCTCTTGATCATCATTCACAATTGTTGCAGAAAACAACACACTGAAAGGAATGGGTAACTCAATTTTTCTGGCGGTAGCAATGTTTAAATAAAAATTCTCTTTACTGTCCAGTGCAACCGGCATAGTGGAGAGGTTTGAACCCGAAAGCATGTCATCAACCATAATCGCCAATTTTCTGATCACTTCATTCCGGTCATTTTTATTGGCTAGTGAACCCAATACACCATGATCGATCAGCCTTGAGCTGCCGGAAAAGGTGGGTATTTTCCTGTCATTCAAATGGTTTATCAAGCTTTTTAGTTCCTCAACAGGACGACCAATTAACACCGTGAAGTAAGCTGCATCTGCTTCTTCAGGAATTTTATCTATACTTTCTTGAATA
Organism: Owenweeksia sp.; assembly: GCA_028277105.1. Classification (GTDB taxonomy): domain Bacteria; phylum Bacteroidota; class Bacteroidia; order Flavobacteriales; family Schleiferiaceae; genus JANQHO01. Next base: position 15,244 of record JANQHO010000087.1, read on the forward strand.
TTGTCACCAACTGGAATTACCGTAAGATTACTATTCATTTTGTTGGACAAATGATCAATAAAGTCGAAAGCTTTATCCTCATCTATTGTTGGTTGAGATTTGGCATCAGCAAAAACTACCAGATTCTTAAAATCATAAACCTCACTAAAGGCATTGATCTCCTCATCCAGATTTCTAGTTTGCCAGATGTAGGTGAAATTGTTTTTTCCAGACATACCCTTTTCAATGGGTAATTTTTGAAGGAAAGGATCAATAACTCCAAGTGCGATTACCGGAGTTTGAAGGTTATCTTCATCAGAAATTCCTTTCGCAGATAAACTTCCCAGCGCCAAAATGATACCGGTTTGACTGCTCAACTCTTGATAGGCTTTCGTTGCTGCGTCCACGTCTGAAATCCCATAAGCAGATGCTCCAAGACTGATTTGACGTGACGGGCCTGTAGTTTGATCCGCTTCCGCTATTATTTGCTCTACGTAGGATTGTACCTCTGAGGTCTCTTCAAAATCAGAGATCACTCCGATCTTGACTTGCTGGGCCTGTACGCTTTTCATGCCTAAAACCAGTGCAAGACACAAGATCCCCTTCGTGAAAAGATAGCAACAGTTTGGCATTACTTTATTCTTGTCCATTCCAGGTTTTTAGTCATGAATCCCGCACTTATTTCCAGAAGTAATTCTGAACCTTTCACCTCGCATTCTACCTCATAGTATCTTTTCCTTTCCTTAGAGTGTATCTTACCCACCCACTTGCCATCTTTATAAACCAGATCCAGCACTTTAGCAGCGGTATTTTTGGTGCCATCTGCATTTACGGGATTTCCAATGTATTTGTTATTTGTTTTTACCACTTCTATGTCTTTATCTCCGGTACTCCAAATGCCAATAATGGCATCGGACTTATTTTGAGCGAGTAATGGGACAGAAACGACACATAACAAGAGGGTTATGGCAATCGATAGTTTTTTCATAGCATTTAATATTTTTTGAACGCCTCAAATGTATTTTCGGCAAACAGGTCTCAGAAAAATATTGAATGAACCCCTGGATTTTATGCACCAAATGGCTCTTATCATGCGTCAAGTATTTCGTATATGAAAACCGCAATTTGGTGCAGTAATTCAGCTATTTCATGTATTAGAAAACATGGGATCCAAACCATAGCCTAATTTTGTAGGCATGAGTTTGAACTTTCTCGAGAATGCTCGATTCGTAAAGAATGCACCACGTATTTTTTGGTTTGGGATGCATACAATAGTTTGGTTTGCTATGCTTATTGGCAGAGGATTACCAGAGGCTATCAATTATTTTGTGGGCGTTATCCTCTTTTCTTCTTTGGTGATTTGGTATTTCGAATATGCTGTACTCCCGATCTATTTGGCCAATGACGGGAAAATGAACCGAAGACTTATTACAGCCATTTGTATCAACCTATTCCTTTTTGCGATCGGTATTGGAGCTCATTTCATCTTTAGAAATTTAATATGGGATAGATTTGGTGTTGAGAGAGTTATTCCACTTATTGTGAGGATCCCTCTGTGGATTATGATTGTTGTTCTTGGAATCGCGATTACCGCCAGTATTCAGATTGCCCGGGAATACCATATGAGGGCGGTACAAAAGATAGGCCAGGAGGCAGATCGAGCACAAGCCGAATTAAAACTGTTAAAGACTCAAATTAGTCCTCATTTCTTATTTAATACCCTCAACAATATTTATGGATTAGCCTACCTTAAAGACGATCGGGCTGCACTCATGATCAGCAAGCTATCCCAGATTATGCGTTATCTATTAGATGATTGCCAGCAACAAGAAGTGTTTTTAGCAAAAGAAAGAGATTTGGTGGAAAATTATCTAAGCTTACAGCTGCTCAAGTTTAAAAACCCTTTAAACATAGACTTCTACCATGCAGGCATTCAGAATGTTAACCGGATCACCCCCATGATATTGATCAATTTTGTGGAGAACTGTTTTAAGCATTCTGATCTCGATAATAACCCGGATGGTTGGATAAAAATTACGATGGAAGTGGAGAACAATGCGTTGACTTTTGTGACAGAGAATAGCTTTAGAAAGGAAATTCAAAAAGTAAGGGACCGCAAGGGAATTGGGTTGAGCAATTCGCTAAAACTCCTGGAAGCCAATTACCCGGAAAAACATACGGTTGATATTAAAGAAACAGATGGTGTTTACACCTTAGAGTTGAGACTTAAATTAGGATAATGTATGAAGTGCCTTATTGTAGATGATGAACATATAGCTCGTGAATTGTTAAAGGAATATGCCAGCAAAGTTCCGGAACTTGAGGTAGTAGCCACCTGCAAAACAGCCCTGGACGCCATGAGTTATATCAAGAGGGAAGAAATTGACATCCTCTTTTTGGATATTCAAATGCCGGATCTAACCGGGCTTGATTTTTTAAAAATACTACCTAAAAAGCCATATACCATACTAACCACCGCCTATTCCGAATATGCCGTCCAGAGCTATGAGCTGGACGTTGTGGATTATGTATTAAAACCTATTGATTTTGATCGGTTCTACAAGGCGGTGAATAAAGTGTTCTCTTTAGCGGAAACACCAAGAGTAATGGAAAGCAAAAATCGGGAAACAGACTCAAAACCAGAACGACTGTTTCTGAAAGAGGAACATAAAATAGTTAAGGTAGAGTTTAATGATATCCTGATGATAAAGGGACAAGGAGCCTATGTTCAGGTAATTACAAAAGACGGGCGAAAGATCATGTCTCTGCTTTCCATGAGCAAACTGGAAGAACAACTTCCGAACAATTTTTACCGAACCCACCGATCCTATATCGTAAATATTGACCATATAGACAGCATTGATGGAAATATGATCTACCTAAAAAAACAATCTGCCGTGTTGAGCAAGATCAAACGGGATGAGTTCCTGGAGTTAATCGATGAGCTCAATTTGTTGGGAGATTGAGCTAAGATCTGCTTTTAAATAAGTTCACTCCCCTACCGCTGCGCTAGCAGGGAGTCATCCATTTAACCAATCGAGCAGAGTGAGCTCACGAATACCTATGAAAATGAACTATACACCAATAAAACAACGTAACACTGGCCTGCTGCAAGCAGAACGCTTATTAAATGATAGAATAAAACGCAGTGCTTTGCGGCTTATATCTTATTTCAGCAAGCATTTTATTTCCTCAGATATCTTTTTGCCCTTTTTACTTTTGACCTCTCCACTGAGCTGAACATCGGGGATGGCGGTAATCCTCAAGGCTAGGGGGTTTGATTGTGCTATTTGATCGACCTGTTCTGCTGTCAATGTATACTTTAAATTGAATTCTGTTGACCCGTTTTTCTTATAATTGGGAACTGCATTTTTTGATGTCTTGAGGGATACAATGGAACCATCGGCCAACTTCAAATCTAATGAGTGTTCAGTAGCTATAACGTCCTGATCAACCAAACCAACACGAACTACCTCTAATTTCATGAAATAGTCTTTGTTCTCTTTGATAGTATACAGGTAGACCAATTCGTTGGGATAATCTTTCAGATAAAGCCAATACTTGAAGCCAAGGGTTGACGCTCCGCTAAACGCATCGGTTTCTTCAATATCGAACTTACACTTTAAGCATGGCTAAGGAGGAAATTACTAACAGCATAAGGATCTTAAGGGTGTTCATGATATTGCAAATTTTGGAGCGGAAATTTATAAAAATTTCAAAGAGTTTATTCAGTTCATAGCCAAGAGGAATATTCCAGCTCCAACTGAAGCCCAAACCAATCTGTCTGCTGACAGGTCAACCAACAAAGCTGCCTAAACCGCCATTTCATCCCGGAAAATTTTGAGCTATATTGCAGCTATGCAGCGTGTTACTTTACTCATACTTTCCCTCTTTCTTCTTTCGGGCCCTGATGCTACCACTCAGCTTACCCGTAACGTATTATTCCTGGGGAATAGTTATACAGGGTACAATAACCTGCCACAGTTGGTGAAGGATGTAGCGCTGTCTGCCGGTGATACGCTGATCTTTGACAACCGTAACCCCGGGGGCTATACCCTGGAAGACCACAGCCTAGACCCTACTTCGGGGAGTAAGATAATGGCCGGAGGCTGGCATTATATGGTGCTACAGGGCCAAAGCCGCGAGCCTATCATTGAAAATTTCAGATTCAAGCGGGGTGCTCAGCAGTTAAACAGGCTACTGAAACAGCATGACTCTTGCGCTGTTCCCTTGCTGTATATGACCTGGGGAAGAAAGAATGGCGATGCTGCATACTGCCCGTTCTACCCGGATATGTGTACCTACCAGTCCATGGATTCTGCGCTCAGGGATAAGTACCTGGACCTGGCCGATGTTATTGACGCAGAGGTTTCCCCTGTTTCGGTAGTGTGGCACAATCTCCGGCAAAATCATCCTTCTATAGAGTTGTACCAGCCTGACGGAAGCCATCCCTCAGCAGCCGGATCTTATGCCGCGGCCTGTTGCTTTTATACTGCAATTTTTAAGAAAGACCCCTCCTCTATTACATTTAACTACAGTTTAAGTACTGCCGATGCTGCCGCCATCAGGAATGCGGCCAAAACAGAGGTTTACGACAGCCTCCAAAAGTGGGACTACCAACAACTGCCGCATTCCGAATTCCAATATAACATAGGTACAGGCGCTAATGAAGTGATGTTTAACCCTATAAGTATGGGTGTTTCACAAAGCTATCATTGGGATTTTGGTGACGGCTCCACTTCCACACTTATTAATCCTACACATTCCTATGTCTCCAATGGTACTTACACTGTAACTCTTACTACTACCAATTGCAACCTCCAGGGTGCGCACAGCAGCATTTCAGATACGGTAATAGAATTTTGCAGCCATACTCCCAACATCACCATATCCAAAGCCTGGTTGTGCAATTACGATACGCTGTGGACCCAGGCGGCCACTGCTTACCAATGGTATAGCGGTGGTGTGCCCATCCCGGAAACCAGACAATTTTTACCCGACTACCAACGGTACACTAACCTAAGTAATCTAAGTTTTTCTGTACGTACTACCGTAAACGGCTGTTCCGAACTGTCGCAGATATATTATGCCAGTTCCCAATGGCCGGGTTACTTTTTTGATGCCACAGCCGGAGGCGACCCTTGCGATGGCGATACGGCCATTGTTGCGTTGCTTCATGCCGTTGGCCTGTCGGGCTCTGAGATTATCCGCTGGTATAAGAATAGCTCACTCCTACCCTCCTTTAATGACGAAGATACCTTGCTCATCAACACTCCGGGAACTTATCAATGCCAGGTGATCAACCCCAACTCCGACTGCCCTTTTGATACTACTTATTCGGGTATATTGGATTACAATTGCAGTAATGTGGGTATAGCAGAACCTGAGAAGGACATGCATTTCAGTATATATCCCAATCCGGCATCTGAGCTTCTTACCATTGAAGGGGCAAATGAGATGACAGGCGAAGAAATCCGTATTTATACAGCTACCGGAAATTTGATCAAAACCGTGGAAATAGAAGGAACTACGCAACTCAATATTTCAGATCTGCCCAACGGACTGTATTATCTCCTGTTGCAAAACCACCCGCGAGCCGTGCTGAAATTTATCAAGCAATGAATCCCAATCCGGTAGCTGAGGCTCTCTAAGTCAAAGTATTAGGGTTGAGATTAGTCTGGAATTTCTTCTGCCGGTCATTTCGAGAGCCTCAATGACCTAAGCTTCGTGCATCTCAATAACCACCTCAACCCAGTCTGGTGGCTGAGGCTCTCGAAGCCACCGTTCAGAAACCGCTTTTATTTCCCTAAGTCCCTGTATGACTTAGACAAAAGAGGCAATTCTTCTGAAGCATTATTGATAAGAGCTTCTTTCTTTTTTCTAGACCAGCCCTGAACTTGCTTTTCTCGATAAAATGCATCGTCAATTCTTTGAAACTCTTCATAATAAACCAGTTTTAGCGGAAGCCTTTTTTTAGTGTAGTTAGCACCTTCTCCAGCTTGATGCTGAGTGAGCCTTTTTTCGAGATCCCTTGTGCTCCCTGTATAGTAAGAGCCATCGCTGCATTCTAAAATGTACATGAACCCTTTCATCAAAATCTAAATATTAACTGAAATATCGATACTCCATGGGTTTGGGTTTTATAATTCTATAGTCAAGATACACTTTATTAGGATCAGTATGTTTCTTTTTTTGCCGGTCATTTCAGGAGTCTCAATGACTTAGGCTTTGTGAATCTCAATGATCTCCTCAACCCAGTCTGGTGGCTGAGGCTCTCGAAGCCACCGGTTCATCTGAAAATAATTACTAAAACCTCCTGGTAATACCAATATTTAAAGATCCTGAATAGGGTTTTTGATCCAGGTTGGTAGATTGGAGATAAACTGAATTGAGAAAGATACTAGCGCTGGGAATAAGGTTCACTTGCCAATGCTCATTGAGTTTAATGGCAATATCTAAACCTAAGGTGCTCTGAAACGTATTTTCCTGGAACGGATGTTTTGATCCCGTATTGCTATGGCTTACCGCTGATAAGCTGTTAGGATCTACCCAGGAAGATTGGGCTTCTGTTAGAGAATTCCAAACCATACCCATCTGACCATATAAGGCTAATCGCTTAGAGTTAAACAATCTAATACCCAGTGTAAGCGGTACCTGTATATAATTGTAAGTATTTACCGTTGAGTGGCTGATAGTATCATGGTGAAAGTCATAGCGCTCCGAATAGGAAGCATAACCGAGTCCTACCCCAACATATAAAGCATCGCTAATATGATACCTCGCCCCTAAACCGAAGCTGAAGGTAAGGCCGTAGCGTTCGTGATCATTTTTATGGGTCTGCAGCTCTTCATTTGCCGGACTTCTTAAAATACGATACGAAAAACCCACCCCGCCAAGCGCCTGTAAACTGAATTTAGATAAGGTACCGGGCACCTCTTCTTCAGAAATGAGATCCGTCAATAGCTTATCTTCACTTACAGCATCCGCTGAATCCACGGAGTTATTGAGAACAATAGCTTCGACTAAACCCGGTTTTTCAGGCTCGTCTGATGGAAGGCTATTCGTTGAATTGTTGCGGAGTGCATTAGTTGCAGCTGTGTTTTCAAAGGATTCATGGCTACTCACTGTATCTGTCACTAAAGCATCTGGTGCCCCCTGTGTCACTGCTGTCTCTGGCTGCCTGGCTGAATTTGCTGTCAGATCGGGGGTATGCTCAACGGACGACAGCTGTGATGCCCCTTCATCTAAAACATTTTGGGTTGTCGCTTGTGCAGGCTCTTTGACAAAAACATTAGCGGGTGATGCCAGAGAGCTTGATGTAACTACAACTCTTGACTGTTGTCCGGATTTTGGTAAATTTTCTCCTGGCCTGTTGGATTTTACATCTACTGGGATCTTCTCACTTTCAAGATTTTCTGTAGGTTCTTCATCTTTCGGAATTCCATAAGGAGCATCAGATTGCGGCTCATTTATTTCTGTATCCCCGGGTATGGTGCCCGGATCCTGGATTGAAGATTTGCCAAAAGGATTAAAAAAGAAAAGTAAAGCCACAAGCAACGGTACAACGGAGCCAATAAGAACGGCCCAAAACCAAACACCTTGTTTCCGCTTAGGCGCTGTTATTTTGGTCTGAATAGCGTCAAAAACAAAATCTTCAACCGGGAGTTCAAACTTCTCCAGTTTTTGTTTTAATAGATCTTCAGTCTTATTTTGTTTGTCCTTACTCATGCTTTAGCAGCACTATATATGTGTATACTTTTCAACAATTCTTTAAGTTTTCCCTTGGCTTTGGTGAGCTGGCTTCTAGACGCACTTTCAGAGATCCCTAATTGTTCTCCTATCTCCTTATGGGTATAACCTTCAATTACACTTAAGTTAAAAACGGTTCTGTAACCGTCTGGAAGCTTGTTGATCAATTCAACTATTTCCTGCACGCTCATTTCTGAAATCGGTAAGTCCCAGGATGAGGAGCTGGTATTTACCAGCAGGGCCTCTGACTCAAATTTGATTTTTTTGCGTTTAGCCATATATTCCAGACAGCAATTAACCACAATTCGCTTCATCCACCCCTCAAAACTTCCTTTAAAAGAGTAGCTGTTCAGGTTTTTATAAATTTTAACGAAGGCCTCTTGAATAACGTCATTGCTCTCATCCGCACTCCCAACGTACCTGTACGCAATACCTTTAAATAAAGGGGCAAAGCGATTGTAGAGTAAACGGAAACTCCCCTGGTTACCGCCCTTTATTTCTGCTATGATCTTTTTGTAATCCAATTTTTTTTTCTGACGCAAGAAGCGTTTTTAAAGTTACGCTAATCTATAATTCAAACTCTTAATACAAATAGAAATGAATATGTTTAAATTTTACACTCAAAAAGTATTCCTCGTATCATTAATGATTGGAGGGTTTTTACAACTAAATGCACAAACAGCAAGAATACAGGTTATCCACAACTGCGCGGACGACATTGCCGACAGCGTAGATGTTTATTTAGACGGTAGCTTGTTATTGGACAACTTTGCTTTTAGAACAGCCACCCCATTTATTGATGCTCCGGCCGGTACGGCCATTGATATCGATGTAGCCCCTAAAACAAGTACCAGTGTGGCCAGTTCCATTTACAACCTCAACACTACCTTAACCGCTGGAGAAACATACGTCATTGTTGCGGCTGGTATTACAGGGGCAGGCACTACTTCCTACTCTCCCTCTCCTGCGTTTGAACTGGATGTTTTTGCCATGGGCAGAGAAGAGGCCAATATGATGGGTAATACAGATGTTCTGGTGTATCACGGTGCTACAGATGCCCCAACCGTTGATGTTTACGAAAATGGCACCTTAAATACAACGGCTTCCAACGATCTAATGTATTCCGATTTTGACGGATACTTAGAGTTGCCTGCAGATAACTATGTATTAGAAGTACAGGACGCTTCGGGATCTACAGTTGTAGCAAGTTACGATGCTCCACTTCAAGCACTTGGTTTAGAGGATTCTGCTATCACAGTGCTGGCTTCTGGCTTCTTAGATCCCTCAATGAATGGGAATGGCCCTGCTTTCGGCTTGTATGCCGCTTTACCAACCGGAGGCGACCTGGTAGCATTACCGGTTTCTCAGGCCAGAGTACAAGTGATCCACAACTGCGCAGACGACATTGCCGACAGTGTGGATGTTTATTTAAACGGCAACTTGTTATTGGACAACTTTGCTTTTAGAACAGCTACACCATTTATTGATGCTCCTGCTGGTGTAACTGTTGATATTGATATAGCCCCTAAAACAAGTACCAGTGTGGCCAGTTCCATTTTCAACCTCAACACTGCCCTAACCTCAGGAGAAACATATGTTATTGTTGCCGCTGGTATTACAGGGGCAAGCACTACCTCCTACTCTCCCTCTCCCGCGTTTGAACTGGATGTTTTCCCTATGGCCAGGGAACAAGCAGCAACTGCCGGTAATACCGATATTTTGGTGTATCACGGTGCTACGGATGCTCCAACCGTTGACATCTATGAGAACGGTATTTTAAATACAACCGCTTCGGATGATTTGATGTATTCTGATTTTGACGGGTATTTAGAACTGCCTACCAATAACTATGTATTAGAAGTACGGGATGCTTCGGGATCTAATGTCGTAGCGAGCTACAGCGCACCACTTCAAACGCTCGGCCTGCAAGATTCTGCCATCACGGTACTGGCATCTGGTTTCTTAGATCCTTCAATGAATGGAAATGGCCCTGCTTTCGGTTTGTATGCGGCATTGCCGGAAGGAGGCGACTTACTGGCTCTGCCTGTAGGTTTCGTGGGCGTTAACGAGGCTCAAACCTTAGGCGTTTCTATTTACCCCAACCCCAGTAAGGGTATGTTTTTCATTACTGGTGATGAGGCTTACAATGTGGTCATTACAGATCTATCCGGAAAGGTTGTATGGCAAGAAAACAATGTGAAAGGCAGTTTAGATCTCAATGGACTAACTGATGGTTTTTACAATGCTGCCATCATGAATAACGGTAAAGTTGCCCATGTAAAACTGCTGAAAAAATAAATAGCTTTTAATAGCAACACATTTGGATAGGGAGCCTCTTCAGTTTAAGGGATTGGAGGGGCTTTCTTTTTTTAGATAGATGCAGCTTATTCAGTTATGGCGTTTCTACAAACCAACCCAGGCTTTATCACTACCCTCTTCTGTAAAGCTGGCATAGAAGGATTAATGATTATGTTACTCTACTCTTTTGCTGCCATTTTTATTTCTTTACCACCCGTGCATGATACACGTCTGTGGAAGTCTTTCCAAAAAGCCGTAGCAGGTACACTCCTGTTGGCAATTCCCGGAGACTGAGAGGCTGCTCACCCGGCCCGTTAAGGGCAAAGGACTTTACCTTAATACCGGATAGGTTGTAAAAAGCCCCCGCTTTATACCTGTTTGTTTTGACCCGGAGGGTCAATATATCTTGCACTGGGTTAGGATATAACTCTACCAAGGCTGTAACGTCTATAGGTATGGGTTCTGGCTCACCAATATTAATTATTCCGGGCTTGAGGCATTCCGAAGTATCGGAACAGCCGTTTTTATAAACAATCAGGAAATAGTTAATGGTAGTATCGCCCTGGTGATTAAAACTCAAGCCTGTGTCCAGTACTTGTTTCGTAGTACAGTCTATCCATTTGATGGAGTCTGCAGCAGCAGTGGCATAGGCTGTAAGGGAATCGCTTACCACAAAGTTTGAATTATTATACTCAAAGGCTCCCACATCAATGATATTGCTTAAAATACGCGAATTATTAAATAAATCTATGGCCGTATTTTCCGAAGTATCATTGTCATTGTCAGTGTCTGCCCAATCACGGTAGAGCTTACTATTATCGCCCTGATCTACCCCAGGAGAGCATTTCCACAATCGATAATCTTTGTTGGTTTCTGAAAAGAAAATAGGGTCATTATCAATGTTCCCCCCCAGATCTGTCCCTAACTGGGTATCCCATACACCTCCTGGCATACTACCAGGTAGAAGACAATGGTCAAATTTCAAACTATCTGAAGAAATGCTTTGGGCAGAACTGTCTATAATGGAATTATAAAAGGTAACTGCTGTATTTCCTTGGTAAATCACTTCACCTGCTGTTCCATTCTGCGTGATAGTAGCATTATACACCTCGTGTCTGTTGTAAAAAACATTTGAAGATATATTCAGCCCCCCTCCCTGGTTATCATGAATGAGAATATTAGATAGGATAATGCCTCCGTTTAGAACCAAGGCTCCCCCAGTTCCCGTAGAATTGTTCTCCCTGAAAATAGCATTAGTCATATGAGTAGGTCTTACTTGAAAGTAAGCTCCGGCACCACTTTGGGCATTATTACCTTCAAATACCACATCATATAATTCATTGAGATATATTGGGTTATTGAGATTGCTGGAGGCCAACATTAAGCCTCCTCCATTAGAAGAAGACTGATTATTTCTAAAAATACTATGAGCTATATAAACTGCTGCATCCAAACCAAAATACCCGCCTCCACTTCCAGAAGTCACGCTATTGTTTTCAAAAAGACAATTCAGAATTTTAACATCTTCTCCTTGATCCATAAATGCCCCACCTCCGGTTTCGGCAGTATTATTCCTAAACTCACAGTAATTAAACGTAGACGAAGATATGCGGGTAACTACTGCTCCACCATATTTTGCGTGGTTATCCCTAAAGACTAAGCGTACATATTCTACTTTGGACGAACGGTCATAAAGTCCTGCTCCACGGTTATTTGCACCACTGATATTTGTTTTATACCCCCGCTCTACATAAAAGCCTTCTATTCTCGTTACCCCATTTTTTATTGATTCATTGTGTATTACGTTATAGCAATTGTCTGTTAGTGCTGTTGTGCCTATCTCTCCGGAAAGTATACTGGGGTTAGCCAGGGGGTCTGCTGGTCTTTGTGATTCATTTCCCGTAAATCCACCATATACGGAAACCCCTTCTTTCAAGTGGAAGGTTTTTGTGCGAGGGTCTGTAGGGTTTTGAAGCCCGTTTTCATCTTCAGAAGGTTTATAGGTCCCTACAGCTACCCATATCTCATCTCCTGCAGTACTACTATTTATGGCGTCTTGCAGATTCTGGAAAGCATTGGCCCACGATGAACCATTGCCTGTTCCACTGGCGTTTTGATCGACATAAATAATATTTTGGGAAGAGGCGAGATAAACGGAAAAGAGCAATACAATAAAAAGGGAATATTTATACATAGGTTAGGGTTTAGATCACAATATATTACGAATGTAATATAGCTAGATGGTTGTACAATAACAAGTACTCTTAAACCGGGCTTATTAGAAGCGCAGAGATACCGTTTGTTTTCAATAAGAAAGGCTTGTTACACAAAAGCCCAGCACTACCCATACAAAAGTAACAGCTGATGCCATGCCAGAAATAAAATCACCCCATTCATTGAAGCTCAATTTCTTCAGTTCTTCCGGATACATAAGAATAGCCTCCATTGTGTAGTAAAGACAGCTAAATGTCCATACGCTACCAATGACTAAGATCAGGTAGTTGTAAAATTTGGTTTTGTCGGTTATAAAGGAAGCAAAAGAGCATGCTTTTTAAAGCATGCTCTTTGGATTATACAAGTAAAATTACAGGAACTTAACTTTTGGTGAGGGTAAAGGTAACATTGGCATTATCTCCTTCACCACCACTAACCTGTACAGTATACCCGGCAGGAGCACTATAATTATAGGAATTGGATCCTGCGTAAGGGTCG
>JANQHO010000102.1 GCA_028277105.1 Owenweeksia sp.
GTGCATCCCAGGCAGTGCGGTCCTGCTCCTGAAGCGGTACCAACCGCCCCTCTTTATCGGTTCTGGTAGCCAGACGCGATGCATGGAAGTACATCAACGCTGCCAGTGCATGGACTTCCGGCTTACGGCAGAAAGGGTTGTTCAGCATGATATTAATCAACCGGATAGCTTCTACGCACAAGTCGGCCCTGATGAGATCTTCGCCCTGGGTGGCACTATAGCCTTCATTAAACAGCAGGTAAAGAACATTTAAAATGGTTTCCAGCCGTTCGGGAAGAGCGTCACCCGATGGTACTTCAGGTGCAATAGCCGCTTTCTGAAACTTTGATCGGGCACGAGTATAGGCCTTAGCAACAGTCTCATCTTTCTTAAGTAATGCCCGGGCAATTTCATACTTGCTGAACCCACACAGTACTTTTAGGGTCATGATGATTTGCTGCTCTTCTGTCAACAACGGATGACAACAGACAAACATCATCTTCAACTGATCGTCTTCCAGTTCGGCATCCAGGGCTACATCCCGCGTTTCCGTGGTGGAGCCATACATTTGCTCCGTAAAGGCCGATATATCCTGTTGTTTGCTGTTGAAGTTGGTTTGTCTTCTCAATACGTCCAGTAGGCGGTTGCGGGCGGTTTGCAAAATCCAGGCGGTGGGGTTATCGGGCACCTGGTTGTAAGGCCAGGTTTGCATGGCTTTTAGCAGGGCATCGTGCACGCTGTCCTCAATCAGGTCGAAGTGGTGGCTGCCAAAAGTACGGGTCAGGTGGGCAGTAACTTTACCGGCTTCATGGCGGAAGAAGTGTTCTACCAGCTCCTCAGTCCTTTGGGTTTCCATACGCACCGAAGATAGGGAAATGGGGTAGGGAGAACAAGATGGAGGTCAATGAATTCTTTTTCGGGGAATAGGTAGAGAGCAGTGGCCGTCATGTCGAGCGTAGTCGAGACATCCTTTTGATTAAGAGGACTCCTCGGCTCCACTTTGTTACGGAGAGTGACGGCTTTTCTGAATTTTGGTGGCATAACACCCGCCAACCTGTATGACCCTTCGGCTACGCTCAGGGTACCCGCTCTGGCGGGTAGTTTTGTCGTCCTTAGGCAGGGTACGTATTATTGATAATCAATTACTTATGTTTCTTCGATTTGCAAAAGAACTATAAAAAGGTTGTAAAACTGAAAAGGAGGTGAAGGTTTGGTGAAAATATTCTGACAAGTGGGGGCCTGTGGGAGGGGAGAGAGGAAGCAGTGCGGTTGATTGCTTAGATGTATATCTTTACAGATAAGAAAAATATACCCCATGCCTATATTTAGAAGAATTGTGATACCGGAGGACCTAAGCAGCTTTTATCACTGCAACGGCAATCAACATGATAAGGAACTCACCAACCTCTCCAAGATCAACATTTTTGTAGGCTCAAATAACTCAGGAAAGAGTCGGTTGTTAAGGGAAATTTTTTCCGATGATAAAATAAGTTTTGAGAGCTCGCAATTAGATTTAAAATCAGCGAATGAGTTGTTAATGGCTTGGCAAATATCTCTTTCGGAAACTCTGAATAGCATCCACTGTAGATATATATCCCCTTCAGATGGAAGCTTTATTTTCGATTCAAAAAAAAACGAATATTTGATAAATGATGAAGACCGTTTAGCTGGCCATAACTTCTATTACTTCGTAAACATAATAACGCAACTAACAGTATTTACTAATCAAAATTTAGTTTTCTATGACCCATCTCGAAGCAAAACTACCAGAGCAGCTGGCATAGAAAAAGCTGTAAATAGTAAGACAGACAATACTATAAATGGCCTTAGAAAAATAGCTGAAGAAAGCAAACTCGACATTCATACGGTTTACCTCCCAACTCTCAGAGGGCTGCGCCCTTTATCAGAAAAATCAGACAAGTTTTTTGATGAATCTTTTAATGGATATAGTCGAAGGACAAAAGCCGATTACTTTCGAGAAAAGACTCAGGTGGATCAAAAAGAAGGAAAGTTCGAAGTTTTTACTGGAGAAAAACTCTATAACGAAGTCCGGTCTCACCTTCTCGGTGACCTTAATATGAGAAACATCGTTCAGGATTTGCAAGAGTTCATAGGAAATACTTTTTTCGAAGGAAAAGACTTTACCATTATACCGCGCGAGGGTGAAAAAGATTTACACATTAAAATAGGCGAAGAGGAAGAGTTTCCTATTTACAATTTAGGAGACGGCATTCAATCAATTATCTTGTTAACCTTTCCTCTATTCATAAATAAGGGGAAACATGTAGCTTTCTTTTATGAAGAACCGGAATTGTTTCTTCATCCGGGCATGCAACGCATCTTTTTAAATGCTTTGAATATGCCAGGGTTTGAAACTTTTCAGTATTTCATTGCCACACATTCTAATCATTTGCTGGATATTTCCTTAGATCAAAAGAATGTGTCTATCTATAAGTTCAAAAAAGAACTTGAAGGAAACAAAGCCCAAACCAATATTACCCAGGTATTTGGAGGTGATGTCAGCATTCTTGATGAATTGGGTGTTACCAATTCAAGTGTGTTTATGGCTAACTGTTCCATATGGGTGGAGGGCATTACTGACAGATTGTACCTGAAACGTTTTTTAGAATTGTACAGCAAACAGCTTCCTGAATTCGACAACTACAATGAAGATATTCACTACAGTTTTATTGAGTTTGCGGGAAGTAATATTGAGCACTGGAATTTTGATGATACTCAGGTGGTGGAAAAAATTAAAGCACAGCCCATCTCCAATAGAATATTTTTGATACATGACTCTGACGAGGTTGATGGGGAAACAAAAGAAAGTAAAGAGCTAAGATTCAAAAGTTTGAAGGAAGCATTGGGAGATAACTTCTATCGGCTGAAATCCAAGGAAATTGAAAATACGATTAGTCCGCCGATTCTTGAAAAGGTTGTAAAAGGGTATAAGGGGAAGGATATTTCTCTTGAAGAAGGGCTGAATATCTTAGGTACTGAGAAAATCGAGGATATCAATGTCTATAAAGAATATTACAACAAACCTATTGGTAAGTTTATTGATGATTCATTCACAGGACAAGTAAAGATATTCGAAAGTGGTAATACCTTAAAGGACAAAAAAGAATTTTGCGAAAAGGTGTGCGCAGCCTTGGAA
>JANQHO010000149.1 GCA_028277105.1 Owenweeksia sp.
TGCTTCAGAACTACTGGATGACCATACACCCCCCTACCCTTTTTCTCGGTTTTGCTTCTACCCTGGTACCTTTTGCTTTTGCTTTGGCTGCTCTTTTTAATAAAGATTTTAAAGGCTGGGTAAAACCCGCTCTACCGTGGACTTTCTTTAGTGTAATGATCCTCGGAACCGGTATATTAATGGGAGGCGCCTGGGCTTATGAAGCATTGAGCTTTGGAGGTTTTTGGGCCTGGGACCCAGTTGAGAATTCTTCCCTCGTCCCCTGGATCACTATGGTAGGGGCCGCTCATATCTTACTGGTCTACCGCAACCGCAGAACGGGGCTCACGGCTGCTTTTTTTATGGTGATCATCACATTCTTACTGATCCTTTATTCCACTTTCCTTACCCGTTCCGGGGTTTTGGGCGATTCTTCGGTTCACGCCTTTGTAGACCTGGGCTTAAGCGGCCAATTACTGATCTACCTCTTGTTCTTTGTCTTGATCTCACTAGGGGCCTATGTCTACCGTTATAAAGCTATTCCGAAAGCCAATGACAGTGACTCCCTCAGCTCCCGTGAATTCTGGATGTTCATCGGTAGCCTCACTTTACTGATCTCTGCTTTTCAGATCATTTTCAGTACCTCTATACCCGTGATCAATCAACTGATAGGGCCGGAAGGTTTAGTTCCTATTATGAGTGAGAAAATGGCCCCTCCCCTTGACCCCATTGATCATTACAACAGCTTCCAGGTGCCTTTTGCAATTGTTATTACTCTGCTCATTGCCTTCGGTCAGTTTTTGAACTACAGAAGTACCTCCTCCAAAAAATTCTGGAAAAACATGATCCGCTCCTTGATCCTGGGAGTTCTGGTTACCCTGCTATTCTCCTGGGTCTATGATTTCTGGAAACAACCTATTTACCTTGTTTTATTGTTTACCAGCAGCTTTGCTATAGTTAGCAACCTGGATTACTGGCTGGTAGTGGGTAAGGGAAAAGTAACTTTCTCGGGCAGTTCTATCGCTCACGTGGGTTTTGCCATGATCATAGCCGGAGCATTGATATCCAACGCTAAAAAGAAGGTTATCAGCCAAAGTAATGTTTTCCTTTCCGAAGACTTACCTGCTAACGAAAACGCCTTGATGGATCTGGGCGATACAGTAAAGCTTGGAGATTACCTTGCCATATGGAAGGGTATGCGCGAGGAAAAAGACAAACAGTTTTACGATGTAGACTATTACGGGCCCGAAAAAGGTTTTGACGAAAAAGCCTTTTCCTTGCAACCTTTCCTACAGATAACCGATAATATGGGGCCTACGCCCAATCCGTCTACCAAACATTTTTGGCATAAAGACATCTACACTCACGTTACTTACTCCTCTTACCTCGAACCCCGTACCGGGGACGGATACGCCAGTGAAATGGAAGTAGACCTCGCCCGGAGAGATACCGCTATCTATCAACGGCATTTTGTCATTTTCGATAGCCTGAAGGTTGGAGCCTCAGCTAATGAAGAAACCCGGGAAATAGAACGCTTGCGACTTGCCGCTAAACTCAGGGTAGTTAATGTTTTGGGTGAAGAATATACCGTTGAGCCGGTTTATGAATTGAATGGCAATCAGCTATCACATGAAGATGCTTTTCTAGAAAAACAGCAATTCAAATTCCGCTTTACCGAGATCGATACGGAAAGTAATAAGATCAAGATCACCGCCTGGACCAAAGTGCCGGAGGATGAAAAACCTTTCATCGTGATGAAAGCCATCATCTTTCCCCTCATCAACCTCCTGTGGTTAGGTTGTGTGTTGATGATCATAGGAACAGTGATCGCTATCCGGC
Source organism: Owenweeksia sp. (assembly GCA_028277105.1). Classification (GTDB taxonomy): domain Bacteria; phylum Bacteroidota; class Bacteroidia; order Flavobacteriales; family Schleiferiaceae; genus JANQHO01. The sequence goes on from JANQHO010000149.1 coordinate 1,819, forward strand.
AGCGATTGAAAAATTGATCTTTTATGGATGAGCTATCCCGCAAAAAGGCCTTAACCGCTACTCCTGTAGCGTTGGTCTTTTGTGAGCTTACCTCTCTGCTTATTTCCAAAAGCTGGCTCAACGCTCCGGTAGCCCTGGTGCTTTCCGCTTTATATGCCCTCATGGTAAGCTTTTGGGAAAACCGTTTTAATTATTCCGTTGTAGAGGCTACTCTTTCCGCAGCTGTATTTGCCGTACTGTTTTGCCTGTTGGAATATCTCTTGTTTCATTAAAAGAGGCTAACATTTCTACATTTGCAGCGTGTTACACGAAATACAAATAGCGATCATCGGTAATGGTAATGTCGGTACTTACCTCTACAACCAATTTCACCAGGCCGGTTTAAAACCCATCTGGTACAGCCGTACAGCTAGTGAAAAGACCAAAGCGATAAGCCAGCTTTTTGAGAATGATGTTGCTGTAGATCTGCTTTTGCTTTGTGTGAGTGACGATGCTATAGCAGAAGTAAGTAAAAGCATCAAGGCTTTTGACGGCATGATCGCCCATTTATCTGGAGCTCAGTCCATTGAAGCTATTGCCCGACACCACCGAAGAAGGGCTGTGTTTTACCCTTTAATGAGTATTAAAAAAGACTTGGTTTTAGCGGCTGGTAGAATTCCCTTTTGCCTGGAAGCCAAAAATAATGAAGACATGAAGCTGCTTGAAAGTCTCACTTCTCATTTAGGAGCTCAATCCTACCAGGTCAATTCAGATCAGCGTACCTATTTACACCTGGCAGCCGTACTTTCCCATAATTTCGGCAACCACCTATACCACAAGGCCCAGGAGGTCATTGAGGAACAGGGGCTCGATTTTAAAATGCTGTTGCCTTTGTTGGAGAACGCCATTCAAAAACTATACGATAAACCGGCTTTTGAGCTACAGACAGGTCCGGCTGTACGCCACGACCAAAAAACAATAGAAAAGCATTTATCGCTGTTAAATGATAATATGAGCCGCGACATTTATAAATTGCTCACTCAAAGTATCCAAAACTCCCATGACAAAAAATTATAAGGAACTGTTGCACCATATCAAAGCCTTTGTATTTGATATTGATGGTGTTTTGACCAATGGTATTTTCCAGATAGGACCGGACGGTAAACCAGTGCGCAATTTGAACAGCAAGGACGGTTATGTTATTCAATTGGCGATCAGGAAAGGATATACGGTTGCAGTAATTTCGGGAGGAAAATGCGAAGGGGTAAAAGCTTCTCTGCAAAGGTTGGGGCTTACGGATATTTACATGAGCGCCCGCCATAAAATAGATGCCTGGAAAGATCTTTTAGCAGTACACGCACACCAGGGACTGAAAGAAGAAAACATCTTGTACATGGGGGATGACATTCCCGATTACGAAGTGATGCAGCAGGCCGGTTTGGCCTGTGCCCCGGCCGATGCTGCACCTGAAATACGCGAAATTGCCCATTACGTATCCCCCAAAAAAGGTGGAGAGGGTTGTGTACGCGACATTATGGAACAAACCCTCAAATTACAAGACAACTGGATGCTTAAAGACGATTTTTCATGGTAATACTACAAGCCTTTTTTAAGCTGATACGCTGGCCCAACCTACTCATCATTGCTTTGGTACAGTACATGATCCGCTTTTTCATTACCGAAAGTCTGGATATACCGCATATGCTCAATCACCTGGAATACGCCTACGGAGTAATCTGCAGTATTACCCTGGCTGCGGCTGGATACATCATCAATGATATTTATGACCTGGAGGTGGACCGCCAAAACAAACCGCAACGCATGGTGCTGGGCAAGCAGATATCTGTTCAAAATGCCTGGACTGTTTACATTGTTTTGAACATTATTGCCGTGGTTACCGGTTATCTGGTTTCAGAGGCGGCCGGATACGATGATCTGTGGCTACTCCCCATACTAGCCATAGTCATACTTTACTTTTATGCTTTAAACCTCAAAAAAAGGCCGGTAATCGGAAATCTGGTGGTTTCCCTGCTCACGGCCCTGCCGGTATTCTTTGTGGGATTGTTTGATCTTTTGCCGGCCATAGAGCCCGAGAGCCAGTCGTTGATCAGAACGGCTTTTTACGTGATCTGCGGCTATTCACTCTTTGCCTTTTGGGTCAATTTTATCCGCGAAATAGTAAAGGATACGGAAGATATAAATGGCGATAAACGGCAAGGTTATAAAACCCTGGCTGTTTTATTAGGGGTAGAATACATCCGCTATGTGATTGCTATTTTAGGTATGGTGTTATTAGTCTTCATAGGTTATTTCAATGCTTTCATGTTTTTTGAAGATCTCATTTCCTCCATTTACTTGTTGATATTTGTAAGCCTGCCGGTAGCTTATTTTATTGTTAGGGTATTCAGGGCAAAAAGGACTAAAGATTTTAAAAAGCTGAGTCTTATGCTTAAATACATTATGCTCACCGGAATATTGTCTATGGCCATATTCACCTTATCACTTCAAATACAAACTTGATGCAGATCATTCCCCCGGGAAAAAAACTGGTTTTAGCCTCCCGTTCCCCCCGCAGGCAAAAATTGTTAAAAGACCTCGGCATTTCCTTTGAGGTACGTACTCAAAATGCAGATGAAGTTTATCCCACTCACTTACAGGGAAAAGAGATTGCCGAATATCTGGCCCGCTTAAAAGCGGGAGCCCTGATTTCTCAGCTCCGTGATAACGAAATTGTTTTGACTTCGGATACTATAGTTTGGTGCGATGGAGAATCGCTAACCAAAGCCCAGAATGAAGCCGAAGCCCGCGAAATGCTGCAAAAGCTCTCCGGTAAATCCCACGAGGTGATTACCGGGGTTTGCCTGGCCTCTGTTGAAAAACAGGAAGTATTCAGCGATACCGTTAGAGTATATTTCCGTCTCTTAAGCGATGAAGAAATAAATTATTACATTCGGAATTACGAGCCTTACGATAAAGCCGGAGCCTATGGCATACAGGAGTGGATCGGTATGACAGGCATTACAAAGATCGAGGGCTCTTACTTTACCGTAATGGGGCTTCCTACCCATATGGTTTGGGAAAAACTGCAAAAATTCTGAGTTTTTATTGAAGACAATCATCTCCATTTTCCGCCTGGATTTTGACCCTGAGAGAAGACAAGTCCATTAACCACCGTAAAACGGGATTTTTTAAATTACGCACATGAATCGTTCCCCTTCTCTTTTACTTTCACTGATCCCGGTAGTATTTCTTATCACTTTACTGAGCATTAATGTTATCTGGATTTATGGCGACAGTGCCCTGGATGGCTCCAATCAGTTTATTCTGCTGCTTTCGGGTTTTGTGGCGGCCCTCATCGGTATTTTCCAGGGCGTTAAATGGGAGGCCATTCTCAAAGGCATTGAAAAAAGTATCAGCAGCACCACAAATGCTATTCTTATTCTGTTGATGATCGGAGCTTTGGCCGGGGCCTGGATGATCAGCGGCATTGTACCGGCTATGATCTACTACGGCTTACAGATCCTGAAACCGGAGATCTTCCTTCCGGCAGCGGCTATTATATGTGCCATGGTTTCTCTGGCTACCGGAAGCAGTTGGAGTACTTCGGCTACGGTAGGTATTGCGTTGATCGGTATTGGCAAGGCTATCGGCATTTCCGAAGCCATGGTGGCAGGCAGCGTTATTTCCGGGGCTTATTTCGGGGATAAGATCTCACCTCTATCGGATACGACCAACCTGGCACCAGCTATGGCAGGTACCGATCTTTTCACCCATATCCGCTATATGCTGCTCACTACCCTGCCCTCTTTCATTATCGCTCTTATCATCTTCATTATCCTAAGCTTAAACCTTAAATCTTCCGGGGAAGTCAATAACATCCAGCCGGTTTTAGATGAACTGGATCACATTTTTAACCTTAGCCCCTGGCTTTTTCTCGTCCCGGCCCTGGTTATTTTTCTCATCGTCAAAAAAATGCCTGCCTTGCCCGCTATATTGATCGGCACTTTGGCAGGAGCCATCTTCACTTTCATTTTTCAAAGAGATCTCCTTCTGCAGATGAGCGCGGAAAACTCTTTCCGCCTCATTATGGACGCCCTTACAGTTAATACCTCTTTTGAGGCCCAACATCCTATTCTAAGTGAGTTGCTCGGCTCAGGTGGTATGGCCGGTATGCTGGGTACGGTATGGCTTATTATTTCCGCTATGGTTTTTGGCGGAACTATGGAGGCTTGTGGCTTTTTGGGCACTATCAGCAATGCCCTCTTAAAGCTGGCCAAAGGAACAGCCTCCCTCATTGCCACCACAGCCGGAACCTGCCTGTTTGTAAATATTACCGCTTCTGATCAGTACCTCTCCATCGTAGTGCCAGGCCGTATGTATGCCGATGCTTACCGCAAACGCGGTCTGGCTCCCGAAAATCTGAGTCGCACCCTGGAAGACACCGGAACGGTTACTTCTGTACTGGTGCCCTGGAATACCTGTGGAGCCTATCAAAGCGGGGTTTTAGGGGTAGGCACCTTTACCTATTTACCTTTTGCCTTTTTCAATATCCTCAGCCCCTTAATGACACTGACCTATGCCATCTTCAACATTAAGATCAAAAGGCTCATTTCTTCCGCACCGCCTTCAGATCAAGCAAATTCATAGCATTGCCCTGTAAGCCATCTATGCTTTTGGGATAAAAGCGCAGCACCTGGTCGTAATACAGAGGTACTACCGGAGCCTCAGCCATTACCAGGCTGTCCATTTTCTGATAAAGCCTTATCCGTAAGCTATCGTTGGTTTGAGCACTCGCCTCCCGGTACCACCGGTCAAATTGCTCATTCTTAAAGTGGCTGTAGTTGGGGCCGTTGGGAGCATGGTTCTCTGAATAAAAAAGGGAGAGATAGTTTTCCGCATCGGGATAATCCCCTATCCAACTCGCCCGGAAAAAGGGAACCTTAGAGGTAGCCATAGCCTGTCGCAAGGTAGAAGGGGGCGTTACTTCCACTTCTAAGTTCATACCCAAAGCCGACAATTCTCCCTGAATATATTCGCAGAGATCGAGATAAGAGGCATTGGTTTGTAAAGTAATGGGCGGCAAACCCTGGCCGTTGGGATAGCCTGCTTCTGCCAATAACTGCCTGGCTTTTTCGGGATCGTAGGAATAGCCCGGTATCTGCTGTGGATCATAAGCTCTCAGGCCCTGGGGAATCATCCCTGCCAGGGCAGGACTGCCAATATTATTGCGCAAAAACTTCATCATTTTAACCCGGTCAAAACCATAATTGACGGCCTGCCGTATCCTTTTATCCAGCAAAGGGGAGGCTTGCATGACCGATTGTTCAGCGTCAACTAAAAAAGCCAGGTACTCGGTATTGAGATAAGGTTGGCGATATACTTCAAAACGCTCATGGTATTTCTCCTGGAGCCGGCCGTCAAAGGTGAGCAGTTCGTCCTTATAGGAAAGATCGATACCGGATAGCAGGTCGAGCTTGCCTTTGATGAATTCCAGGAAAGCCGATTGTTTGTCGGGAATAAACGTAATGGCCACCGATTCCAGATAAGGCAGGGAATGACCCGTGCTATCTCTTTCAAAATAGCGGGCATTTCTCCGCAAAACCAGCTTTTCATTTTCAGCCCATATTTTAAAATAAAAAGGCCCGGTTCCCACAGGATTTTCCCTGAAAGAGCTTCTGTACATCTCTACCGCTTCCCTGGGGATAACGGAACAGTATTTCATGGAAAGGATACCCAAAAAGGGTGGGAAGGGTCTTTTCAGTTTGATGATAAAGGTAGAATCAGCGGCTACTTCAAAACGGTCGACCTGCTGAAAAACCCAGCTGCCGGGAGCCGCCAGTTGCTTAGAACGCAACCTCTCAAAACTGTATAAAAAATCGGCCGCGGTTACCCTGCGGCTCTCTTTCGGAGCAAAACACTCATTTTGATGAAAATAAACATCCTTCCGCAAGTGAAAAATGTAGGTGGTACCGCTGTCTTTGAGCTCCCACCTATGGGCAATGCAAGGCTTTACGTTTAATTCATTGTCCATTTGCACCAAACCGTTGTACAATTGGTTTACCGCCCAGATGTTGGCCTGGTTGCGGGAAAAGGCCGGGTCGAGGGAGGTGATACCGGCCGATTCGTTATAACGGAAGATCAGCCGGTCATCGTAATCTTTGCTTCCCGAGCAGGAAAACAAAACTGAAACGCCTAATAAATAGCAAAGAAAACGCTGCATCAGGCTAAAACATCTTCATATTGCTCCCTGTGCCTTGTCATTACCGCTTTGGCAAAGGGGCAAAGGGGAACAATTTTGAGTGACCTTTCGCGGGCGTAATCTACCGCTGCATCGAGCAGTTGATGGGAAGCACCACTGCCCTGCAGATCGCGGGAAACTTCGGTATGCTGGATGATCATACGCCCGGAACCAAAAAGAAGGTAGCGCAGGCTACCGGTTTTTTCCTCCTTTTGCTCCACGTAAAATTCTCCCTGGCTTTCTTTTTCTTCTTGTTTGATCTCAAATTCCATTGCTGTACAGTTTTTTGAGTTTCTCTAAAATTACTTCAGCCATTTTAA
>JANQHO010000088.1 GCA_028277105.1 Owenweeksia sp.
AAATGTCCTTTTGGATTTTGCGCCACCCTTCGATACAATCTTGAAATACAAGTGCTTAGCCCAAGGGGCTGGGAGTAGAAACAAAAAAGACGGCCCACCCAAAAGGCAGGTCGTCTTGTTAAGTCGGGATGACAGGATTTGAACCTGCGACCACACGCCCCCCAGACGTGTACTCTACCGGACTGAGCTACATCCCGAAACAGGGCGGCAAATTTAACAATTTATCGAAACCCTTTATTACTTCATCACTTAAAATATACTTTATTGACTTGCCTGCCTGCATTGTCTTAACTTTGCAACTGTAATTTAACATCATGGAAAAACACAATTGTATTATCATAGGTTCTGGTCCGGCAGGTTATACCGCTGCTATTTATGCTGCCAGAGCCAATCTAAAACCCGTAATGTATACCGGAATGGAGCCGGGAGGCCAGCTTACGACCACTACAGATGTAGAAAATTTTCCGGGTTATCCCGAAGGCATTATGGGCCCTGAAATGATGGAAGACTTTAAGAAGCAGGCCGAAAGGTTTGGTACCGAAATAAGGTTTGGTATGGTCACCAAAGCCGAACTGAGCTCTGTACCCGGAGAATACCATACACTTACTATAGATGAAAAAGATAAGATACAGGCCAAAACGGTGATCATCGCCACCGGTGCTTCGGCTAAGTATCTCGGACTGGACTCAGAAAAACAATTTATGGGTCATGGCGTTTCGGCCTGTGCTATTTGTGATGGTTTCTTTTACAAAGGCCTGGAAGTAGTTGTTGTAGGTGGAGGTGACTCTGCTGCTGAAGAGGCAACTTACCTGGCTAAAATGTGCCCCAAGGTTACCGTATTGATCAGAAAAGACCACTGGCGGGCCTCCAAGATCATGGAAAACCGCGTGATGAATACTCCTAATATTGAGGTTCTTTTTAATACCGAAACCCTTGAAGTAATGGGCGATAAAACCGTTAGCGGTGTAAGGGTAAAAAATAACCAGACCGGTGAAGAAAAAGTGATCCCGGCCGAAGGTTTCTTTGTGGCAATAGGCCATAAACCCAATACCGGCATTTTTAAAGGGCAACTGGATATGGATGATGTAGGCTACATCAAAACCAAACCCGGTACGGCCACAACTAATTTATCGGGAGTTTTTGCCACTGGTGACGCTCAGGATAAAATCTACCGCCAGGCTGTTACAGCAGCTGGCAGTGGTTGTATGGGAGCATTGGAAGCAGAACGTTATCTCCAGGAATACGAAGAAAAAGTAGAATCAGCCCAGTTGAGTTGATATCGTAATAGCTTAATAAAAACCCCTGCTCACATCAGGGGTTTTTTATTTAGTATATACTTCTATACTGTAAGTATTTCCCAAAATTAGGGCGGATCAATAGATCTTTTCTTTTGAAAGCTGATGGCTTAGAACCTGTGCCGGGCAAAAACAAAACACCCCGTCCAAAAAGGACAGGGTGATGTACTGTTTGGCGGTCTGGACGGGACTCGAACCCGCGACCCCATGCGTGACAGGCATGTATTCTAACCAACTGAACTACCAGACCTTATCTGTTGCAAGGTTTAATGATGGTCTTTAAACCTTACAACTTTAAAACCATGTTGAGAGCGTTTCCCAAATGGGAGCGCAAATATAAATACTTTTCTATCGTCAGCAAATAAAAAATTTATACGCTCAGACAACCTTTTCTACTCAACCTAGTGTCTCTAATCATAGGCAAGTCTTGAGTAATTGTTGTCACACCACTCTGGTCTAATCGGCCTCTGCAAAATTTCAGGAGTAGATTGAGGTCTATGCCATATTAAACCGGCTATTCTTAGCCGGTTTTTTAAAACATTCGCTTTCGCTTGAGCAAATAAGCCTGCAGCACCGGGTAGTAACCTTTGCTTACATCTGCTTCAACCAGATCGATCTGGTACTGCATACACTTCAGCCGCAACCGTTCCGAAAAACCACGCATGGCCTCCAGGTACTTTTCTCTCACCTCATTGGGATTTAATTTCAGAACATCTCCGCTCTCCATATCCACAAAACGATAAGGGCGGCCCTCATAATCAAACTCTAGTTCTTGCCGGTGATCGGTCGTCCAGAAGATAACCAGTTCATGCTTGTTGTACTTTAAATGCTGAAAAGCCTCCAATACAGCTTCTTCGTTTTCCTGCAACTCAAAAAGGTCGGAAAACAGGATGATCAACGAACGTTTGTGAATACGCTCGGCCATGCGATGCAAGGATTCGGACATACTGTTCCCTGTTTGATCTTCATCGCTACCGGATTGCAAAACCTTTTGCAATTCCAGGGATATGGCTTTGTGGTGCTGGCGGGTTGAACGGGCATCGGTTTGTAGCTCGCTACCGCCAAACAGGTTTAAACCTACCGCATCTCTTTGTTTGCGGAAAAGGTTCATCAAAGCCATGCTGGCAACGGAAGAAAAGAGGATCTTATTGGGTTCTTCTGTATTGCCAATACGCTCTTTGGGGAAAAACATACTGCCGGAAGTATCCAACACCAAACGGCAACGCAAATTGGTTTCTTCTTCATAGCGTTTGGTGTATAACCTGTCGGTACGCCCGTATAGCTTCCAGTCAATGTTACGGGTGCTCTCCCCCGGGTTATATATGCGGTGCTCTGAAAACTCAACCGAAAAACCGTGGTAAGGGCTTTTGTGCAAACCCGTAATAAAACCTTCCACTACCTGGCGGGCATAGAGCTCCAGAAACTCTAAACTACGATAGCTTTGAAAGTCAAGTAAATCCTGTTTCATGTCACAAAGAAACGAAAATGAGTCTAGGATATTTTTTTACTATATCTACAGAAAATACAGATTTGCGTTTAATTGATAAGCGCGAATATCAATATCTGAAAACTTGTAGTTATATTAGTATTAATGAATTACAGACTTTTACTGATCCTCATCTCTTTTTATTTGTTTTTAGGCCTAAGTTTTGGTCAGAAACTAAACTGGGGTCACTTTTTAGAAGATCAATCCAATATCCTCATAAATGATTCTAAACAGTTTTCCAACGGGGATATATTGATAGCAGGTACTTTACTAGGCACATTTCAAATAGGGAGCAATCCTTCTTCTCTTACTAATAATTCTCCTGTTCATGATGGCTTTATGGCCAGGATTGATACTAATGGAAATCTTGTGTGGAGTAAGGCTCTAAGAGGAAGTTGGAGTACTATTTTAAAAAATGTCGCCATCGGATCCGGTGATACGATATTTGTGAGCGGTACTTTTACCGACACAGTAGATTTGGATCCATCTAGCTCAAACTATTTATTATATTCTGGAGGCAGAGGTAATATATTTAGTGCTTTTATTGGAAAATACGATGAGCATGGTAATTTTTTGAGAGGGGGGAGGATTTATAAGCAAAATGGCCATTTTAGTCTTCATGCACCCAAGATTTCACTTTCTGCCAGTAATAGTTTATATATCACCTTTGAAACTTATCCTTTGGATTCTTTAGATATTGATCTAAAAAATAATAACACACACTTTCTTAATTTATCGAATCATATAGGAACAGTAACATGTTTAATTAATTATACTAGTTCTCTTGGCTATCAATGGCATAAGGTCATTTATAGCAACGGTGGTAGTTTCAGCGTTAAACCCGTTGATATTAATATAAACGTAAACAACGATATCCACATTACGGGAATTGCTTCAAATAATGTAGAGGTCTCCGCAGTCCATCCAGGACCGGAACTTCAAATAACAACTAATCTTTCCAACTTTTGGCTAGTCCTTGATTCACGAGGAAATTATAAATGGATCAGGAGTTTAGGCAAACCCTATGGTGTTAAAAACCAGATAATTAACGACCACTTAACAGGATGTGGTTTTATATGGTTTGTAGTATCAAGAAACTCACCGGCAATTAACCTGGGCAGTTTAACTGAACCTTATTTATTAAACCCACTTCCTAACCGGGAAACTTCCTTTGTTGCCAAGTTTGACAGTACAGGATCAGTTAAATGGGGTTTTAGGATTGACCCTGAACTAATGATAGGAGATATGGCTATTGAAAAAGGAAACCTGAAAGTTTGTGGAGCTTTTAGAAATACTGCTGATTTTAATCACGGAATCAGGGATAGTATTTTTCAAACTTCGGGTAATTATACAGAACCTTATATTATTAATTACGATAGTGAAGGCCAATTCCTATCTGGTTTTAAATTGAACACCAACGAAGGTTCTAGATCGGTAAAAATTTTTAATTCCCCTGCATCTTCATCTATTACTTATATAGCCTGGAGTTTGGGTACCATAGACTTAGACCCAGATCCGATTTCCACTCAAAATATTTCCTCTACTGCACCAGGGATGAGTTTTTATGGCATAGCCAGTTACAGTTTTCCTTGCGTTCCTGCTACCTCTTTAGGCAGAGATACTTTTTCTAGTCATTTTGATTATTGTTCCAATGAATACTTAGACCTGTATTTTCCAAGAAAAGCATCTGGTTATAGCAATACAATTTGGCAAGTTGATACAGGAAACGGCTTCAACAATTTAGATTCTTCAACCTATCAAATTGTAAATGATAATTTACGGTTACTGAATACTACAACCTGGGATACAACCTTATACCGCGGAATCATAAGCAATAATTGTGGAATTGATACTACGGATACGGTTTCTCTATATATAAGACCCTCCTACCTGGATAACGTTCACTATACTCTTTGTAAAAATGATACCATTAATATTAAAGGCGTTGATTATTACTACCCAATTCAATTTAAGGACTCATTGACCAGTCAATTTGGATGTGACAGTGTTATTGTCTACAATGTAGATCAATATTTCCCTAATGCTTATATTTTTGTCAATGGAACAACCTTAATGGCATCTACTTTTAAGGATGGATACAGTTACCAATGGTTGGAATGTCCGAGTCTGACCCCTATACCAGGAGCTACAGACAGCATATTTATTCCAGCAGATACAGGTAAATATGCCCTCGTAGTTACAGAAGGAGGTTGCTCTGATACTTCTGATTGTTTTAGTTCTACAATTGGGCTAAATGAGAGAAAAACCGGGTTATCAGTTTATCCCAATCCTAATAATGGAATATTTTTCCTTAAACGTAATAGTGGAATAGGTGAACCACTAAATATAATCATACAAGATATTAATGGTAGAGTTCTGGAATCTTATATTTTAAGTGAAGAAAGGGCATTGATCAAACTGAAAAATAAAGTCAATGGGCTTTTTATAGTGGAAATCAGAGGCCAGGATCAAAGGCTCTTTTTAAGGGAAAAACTAATTATCCATCAATAGCAAGGCTATCAACAAAAAACCCGGCATAAACCGGGTTTTATCGTGTTTTATGAGTAAGCGATCAAGCCAGTTGAGCCGATAGTTTATCTTCATATACCTTTTTAGGTGCAGCTCCAACTTGCTTGTCTACCACTTCACCGTCCTTTATAAAAAGAACTGTGGGAATATTTCTTACCCCATATTTAAATGAAGTATCAGGGTTCTGGTCTACGTCCAGCTTTCCTACCACTGCTTTGCCTTCAAAATCGCTGGCCAGTTCTTCAATTACCGGGCCTACCATTCTACACGGGCCACACCAGGCCGCCCAAAAATCAATCACCACGGGCTTATCCGATTTCAAAACTACTTCTTCAAAGTTTGCATCTGTTATTTCTACAGCCATAATACTTATTATTTATAATTCAAATTTAGGTGAGTTTCACATTCCAAATGGTCAGTAAGCTTACTTATCTAGTTGTTTAAGGTGTACTTCAAAAAATCTCTTTCTTCCAGCTCATCCAGTAAATCCTTACTGATCTTTAACCCTCCGCTTCTGCGCGGCATACGCACATTCACTTTGGGTTTTTCAGGGTCAAAGATCATCAAATTCAGCCGTTTATTTCCCTTATACTTTTCTACCAACTGATTGATTTCATCTATATTTTCAGGATTAATATCTGATAGTGAAAGCTTTATACTAACCGACTGACCTTCGATATCCATCACATCCTGAAGAAGGGAAATATCTTTAAGCCGGGGTTCTACCCTTTCCTGGGCTCCTTCCCACCTGGGTGTGTAGCGGTTTACATAACCCTTGATCATTACCATAACATTGATTTCCAGGTAAGGCTTGAACTTAAGATACTCATCCCCAAACAAAACAAATTCATGATTGCCGGAATAATCTTCCAGCATGAATTTGCCAAAGGGTTTGCCGCTTCGGGCCGTAAGGTGACTGGCCTCGGTAATAATACCTCCGATCACAAAATCACTTATACTATCCAGATTGCTAAAATCATTTACCTGGTGAGTGGCCAGATGCTTTAATTCGTATTTGAAATCGTCCAGAGGGTGGCTACTCAGGTAAATACCGTTGACCTCTTTTTCTTTGTTGAGCAACATCAAACGGGGCCATTCCTGCACTGCAGGCGTTTCCGGTTCGGGCAGGCTCACTTCCTGAGCTTCACCAAAAAGCGAAACCTGAGCCGACTCTTCCTGGGCTTTTAAGGTTTGAGCATATCGCATAGCCCTTTCCAGGAAGGTGCGCTCATCGCCATTCTGATAAAAGTACACTGCACGGTTGGAATTCTGAAAACTGTCAAAGGCTCCGCCCAAAGCCAAACTCTCCAGGGTCTTTTTGTTAACAGACCGCAAGTCTACTCTTTTCAGGAGGTCAAAAATATTTCTGTAGGAACCGTTTTCTTTGCGCTCATTCACTATTTCATTTACGGCAGCCCCTCCTACTCCTTTCATCCCACCCAGGCCAAAACGCACTTCTCCCTTTTTATTTACAGTAAACTTTAACTCCGATTCGTTGATATCGGGCCCTAAAACCGGAATCCCCATGCGCTTACTCTCTTCCATAAAGAAGGTGACCTTTTTGATGTCATTCATATTGTGGGTCAGTACCGAAGCCATGTACTCTGCGGGATAATTGGCTTTGAGATAACCGGTATGAAAAGCCACCACCGAATAGCAGGTAGAGTGAGATTTATTGAAAGCATAAGCTGCGAAAGCTTCCCAGTCTTTCCATATTTTTTCCAGTTTTTCGGCATCGAGACCGCGCTCTTTCCCTTGTTCGATAAACTGGGGTTTCATTTTATCCAGCACATCGCGCTTCTTTTTACCCATGGCTTTGCGCAACACATCGGCTTCACCCTTGGTAAAACCCGCCAATTTTTGCGACAATAACATCACTTGCTCCTGGTAAACGGTAATGCCGTAGGTCTCTGCCAAGAACTCCTCCATTTCGGGGAGATCGTAGGTGATCTCTTCGCGGCCGTGCTTGCGAGCGATGAAATTGGGGATGTATTCCAACGGCCCTGGGCGGTAAAGGGCATTCATGGCGATCAGGTCCTCAAACTTATCCGGCTTGAGGGACTTGAGGTGTTTTTGCATACCCGCGCTCTCAAACTGGAAGGTACCGTTGGTTTCCCCCCGTTGGTATAACTCCAGCGTTTTCAGATCGTCCAAAGGTATTTTATCGGTATCGATCTCAATGTCATGCCGTTCTTTAACCAGTTGAATGGCATCTTTGATGATGCTGAGCGTTTTGAGTCCCAGAAAATCCATCTTCAGCATACCGGCCGATTCTACCACGGAATTGTCGAACTGGGTTACGAGCAATTCTGCATCTTTAGCAGTAGTCACCGGGATAAATCTGGTGATATCATCCGGGGTGATGATCACTCCGCAGGCGTGAGTACCGGTATTGCGTACCGAACCTTCCAGTATACGGGCCTGGTTGACTACCTCGGCTTCTTTACTTTCCGT
>JANQHO010000015.1 GCA_028277105.1 Owenweeksia sp.
TTGACCCAATGTGATGTAACCCAAACCTACATCTTGCAGGGTTTTGAGCTTATTAAAGATCTTAGGGATATTCTCAAAAAATCCTACCGCTGTATTAACGCTCATTTCCAGTACATCGGCAATGGACTTGCCCTTGTAACGCACTTCAAGGGTTTCACGGTTAAAGCGTTTGCCCTGGCAGGTTTCACAGGGGACGTATACATCGGGTAGAAAATTCATTTCGATCACTCTGATGCCTGCTCCCTCACAGGTTTCGCAGCGTCCGCCTTTTACGTTAAAACTAAAACGGCCCGGTTTGTAGCCTCTTATCTTGGATTCCGGTAAATTGGCAAAGAGCTCCCGTATGTTAGAGAGCACCCCGGTATAAGTAGCTGGATTGGAACGGGGAGTGCGGCCAATGGGAGATTGATCGATGTCGATGACCTTATCGATATTCTTAAGGCCGTTAATGCTCTTAAAAGGCAAAGGATCTTTTACTGATTTGTAAAAATGCCGGCTCAGGGCAGGGTAGAGGGTTTCGTTGATCAAGGTGGATTTACCACTGCCGGACACTCCCGTTATAACGATCAGTTGACCCAGTTCCAGCTCCAGGTTCACTTTTTTGAGATTGTTGCCTTGGGCTCCTTTAAGAGTGATCTTCTTGCCGCTACCTTTCCGTCTCTTGTCGGGAACCAGGATGTCTTTTTTCCCTTTGAGGTATTGGGCGGTGAGGCTATCAGAATTTAAAATGTCATTATGCGTTCCGTGGGCTACTACCTGGCCGCCCCTTTTACCGGCATAAGGACCGATGTCGTAAATATAGTCGGCATTTTCGATCATATCCCGGTCATGCTCCACTACTATTACAGAATTGCCTATGTCGCGAAGGTCCTTCAGGGAATCGATCAGCTTGTGGTTATCACGCTGGTGCAGGCCAATGCTGGGCTCGTCAAGAATGTAAAGCACGTTGACCAATTGCGATCCAATTTGCGTGGCTAAGCGTATTCTTTGTGCTTCACCGCCCGAAAGGCTTCTGGCTGGCCGGTTTAAGCTGAGGTAATCCAAACCAACATCGAGAAGAAATCCCGTACGGATTCTCAATTCTTTTAATATTTCGGTGGCGATCTTTTTTTGGCTGTCATCCAGCTGTTCCTGTATGGAGTTCAGCCAGTCGTACAAACGATTAATGCTCATACGGGCCAGCCCGGAAATATTGCAATCCCCTATCTTAAAATGCCTTGACTCTAATCTCAGACGGTCGCCATTGCAATCGGGACAGGTAATGGTATTCATAAAGCCTTCTGCCCAGCGCTTGATGGATTTGCTTTTGCTTTCTTCGCTTTGACTGTTGATGAAGTTGACCAATCCCTCAAAATTGATACTGTACTTACGGGTAACCCCCAGGTTTTTGTTTTCTACTTCAAAAGCTTCATCGGAACCGTACAAGATCACATCCATCCCCTCTTTGGGAATATCTTTTATTTTGGTGTTGACATCAAAGTCGTATTTGTCACCAATAATTTCGATCTGGTTAAAGATCCAGGTTTGTTTGTAGTCTCCCAAAGGCAAAAGACCGCCTTTTTTAATGGTTTTTTCAGGATCGATGATTTTGTCGAGGTCGATCTTGGAAATCTGTCCCAGGCCATTACAACGTGGACAGGCTCCTTTGGGAGAGTTAAAAGAAAAAGTATTGGGCTCCGGTTCTGGGTAGGAGATACCGGTAGTGGGGCACATCAGATTGCGGCTGTAAAAACGGGGGGTATCACTTTCGTGCTCCAGTACCATCAAAACACCTTGCCCTTGCTGCATGGCGGTATTGATGGACTCTTTAAGCCTTTTATCATCTCCTCCGGTTACTTTAAGGCGATCTATGACTACCTCTATATCATGGGTTTTGTAGCGATCCAACAGCATCCCTTTTTCAATATCCCTTATCTCTCCATCAACCCGCACTTTTACAAAACCTTGTTTAGCGATATGCTGGAACAGTTCGCGGTAGTGGCCTTTGCGCGAGCGGATAAGCGGGGCTAGTAGATTGATGCTCTTGCCCTCGAAATTTTCTACGATCAACTCCCGTATTTTCTCATCGGTATAACTCACCATCTTTTCCCCGGTTTTATAAGAGTAGGCTACCGAAGCGCGGGCAAAGAGAAGACGTAGGAAATCATAGATTTCAGTAACTGTTCCCACGGTTGAGCGGGGATTCTTGGAGGTGGTTTTTTGTTCAATGGAGATCACCGGGCTCAAACCGTTGATCTTATCTACATCCGGTCGTTCCAGATTTCCCAGAAATTGCCGGGCATAGGCGGAAAAGGTTTCTATATATCTGCGTTGGCCTTCCGCATAAATGGTGTCAAAAGCCAGAGATGATTTACCACTACCGCTTAATCCGGTTATAACTACCAGCTTGTTACGGGGGATGGTAACATCTATATTTTTGAGATTGTGTACCCGGGCTCCGAGTACTTCAATTTGTTCGTCTTCGAGAATTTCTTGTTCCGGCATTAATCAACAAGGGCAATGAAATGAATGGCTGCAAAATTACGGGATTTTAACGTTGGCCGTATCAGAAATGTTTGAAGGTTTGGCAACTGAATCATGCCTTAACGGTAATGAACCTGCAATATCTTCCTCCAGTATTTCATAATAACCTTCCCTGGGAATTTTAATCTGATATGTTTTGCCTTGTTTATTGGGCAGATATTCATAGCGCAACCAGGGGTTATGATATTTCAATATGCGATAATTTATCCCGAGTTCACGCGCAAAGCTCCCAAAATCATCAATAGCTGTGTCAACAGCCAGTATTTTGTAGGGAATAGTGGTATAAAGATCTTTATCACGAAAGCGAAAACCGTATTTTTTGGGATTTTCCAGGATCTCTTTTACCGCCATAATGCGAAAAAGATAGCGCGCAGTTTCTTCGTTGAGGGTAAGGTCGTAATAATTCTTTGCCTTCTGTCGATCCAGTTGTTTTTTTAAGCCGTTCATTCCCATATTGTAGGAAGCTGCCGCCAGCGTCCAACTGCCGAATTCATTATATGCATTCCTCAGATAATCACAGGCTGTACGGGTAGCTTTTTCCAAATGGTAGCGCTCGTCTATTTCTTTGGTTATTTCCAACCCGTATTGTTTACCAGTGTGTTCCATTATTTGCCAAAAACCTACTGCACCGGCCGGTGAAACAACATTGGTAAGGCCGCTTTCCACCAGGGCCAGGTATTTAAAGTCTTCCGGTATGCCTTTTTCTTTGAGGATAGGTTCTATTACAGGGAAATATTTGGCTGAACGTTTGTAAAACAAAAGAGACTGAGATTGCCAGTAAGTGTTTACCAGTAGTTCCCTGTCGTAACGTTCGTAAATATCCGGGTCATTGAAGGGAACTGTTTCTCCGGCAAAACTGACGTCTTCAGGAAGGTTTAGGGCATAAATGGCGTAATCCTCATTAAAGGATAGCTGATGACTCTGATCATCGGTATTATCGTAGGTGAAAAAACTGAGAAACCTCAGGCCTAATAATAATACAGCTATGATGCCAATAGTGCTGAAAAACTTATTCATGCCATTCAAATTTTGATTGAAATTCCCTGAAAGAAGGGGCAATCTTATCTTTTTCCGATAAAGAAGGATTTGCAATATCCCAGGCAATGCCTATATCGGGGTCGTTATAGTATATACTGTTTTCACTTTCTTTATCGTAAAAGTGTGTGCATTTATAAAAAAAGATAGTTTCGTCCTCCAGGGTAAGAAAGCCATGGGCGAATCCTTCCGGTATCCAAAGCATCTTTTTATTTTCTCCACTGAGTATCACTTTGTGGTATTTACCATAGGTAGGCGAGCCTTTCCTTATATCTACTGCCACATCTAATACACTGCCTTGTATAACCCTTACCAGTTTTCCCTGGGCATGGGGAGGTTCCTGGAAATGCAAACCTCTCAGTACTCCTTTATGAGAGTACGATTGATTGTCCTGGACGAAGTCCACCTGAATACCAGCCTGTGCAAAAACCTGTTGGTTGAAGGATTCATAAAAATATCCGCGATTATCTCCAAAAACTTTTGGTTCAATTTCCAGCAGATCAGGTATAGGTGTTTTGATGACTTTCATAAGCTGCAAAACTACTAAGAAGAGGTTTAGTAAAGCAAAATGATTTAATTGGCTACCTCACTCAGGAATTTAATTCTAACCAACCGCAATTCCTCTTCATCGTAGTCACCGTCAAATTCTTCGTGGGCTTCTGAAAGATCATCGGTTTCTGCTTCCATAAAGTAATCATAGACCTCTTCAACCTGATCTTCGTCCAGCATGTTTTCGAGGTAGTAATCTATATTGACTTTGGTTCCGGAATTAACGATATGTTCAATTTCGGTGATAAGGTTGTTCATACTCAGACCCTTGGCTGAAGCGATATCATCTAGAGGGAGTTTGCGGTCGGTGCTTTGGATGATGTAAACCTTAAGCCCGGATTTATTCACCACTGATTTCACCACAAAATCATCGGGCTTTTGAATATCGTTTTCTTCTACATAACCAGCAATGGCCTTGATAAAGGGTTTCCCAAACTTATTGGCTTTTCCTTCGCCTACACCACTGATATTTTTGAGTTCTTCTAAAGTGGTAGGATAGTTCAGGGCCATTTCATTGAGTGAGTTTTCCTGGAAAACGGCATAGGGAGGTACGCCTTTTTCCTTAGCTACTCTGCGGGTGAGGTCTTTAAGAAGGTTAAAAAGGGTTTGATCCAGGGCTGCCCCACCACCTTTCTGATCAGTTATAATAACCTCGTCATCGCCTTCCTCATCATAGTCGTGATCCTCTGCCATCATAAAACTCACAGGATTCTGGATGAAATCATCACCCTTATCAGTAAGCAGTAAAACACCGTATTTTTCAATATCCTTTTTGAGTAAACCGGCTACTATGGCCTGGCGGATAACGCTCATCCAATGTTTTTCGTCCTGATCGGCCCCTTCATTGTATTGGCTTAACTGGTCAGCTTTGTACTGACGCAGCATAGTAGTGAGTTTACCGATGAGTATCTGGACTATCGGTTGGGCTTTAAACTTTTCGTTAGTGGCTTTTACGGTTTCCAAAACCAGTTTTACATCGTCTTTGGCTTCAAACTTTTTGCGGGGATGCCTGGTATTGTCGTCATTGGCAGCTCCCGGCCCGTTGACTTCGTCAAATTTTTCTCCAAAATAGTGTAAGAGAAATTTTCTGCGGTTCATGCTGGTTTCAGCGTAAGCCACCACTTCCTGGAGTAACTGCATACCCACTTCTTGCTCTGAAACAGGTTTGCCGTGCAGGAATTTTTCAAGTTTTTCAATGTCTTTGTAGGAGTAAAAGGCAATACAGTTGCCCTCTCCGCCATCACGACCCGCTCTCCCGGTTTCCTGGTAGTAACTTTCCAGGCTTTTAGGGATATCGTAATGAATAACAAATCGCACATCAGGCTTGTCAATACCCATACCAAAAGCAATGGTAGCCACAATTACATCAGCATCTTCCATCAGGAAGGCATCCTGGTGTTTAACTCTTGTAGAAGCATCTAAACCTGCGTGATAGGGAAGGGCTTTGATACCGTTTACCTGGAGGGTTTGCGCCATTTCCTCTACCGTTTTACGGCTAAGGCAGTAAATGATACCGCTTTTACCCATGTTCTGTTTGATAAAGCGAATGATCTCTTTATCAACATGTTTAGTTTTAGGCCTTACCTCATAATACAGGTTAGGCCGGTTAAAAGATGCTTTGAATACTTTGGCATTTTCCATGCCCAGGTTCTTCTTGATATCGTTCTGTACTTTGGGAGTGGCAGTAGCAGTAAGGGCTATAACCGGTTTTCGACCTATTTTGGCAATAATATTCCTCAGGTTGCGGTACTCCGGGCGGAAATCGTGCCCCCACTCCGATATACAGTGCGCCTCGTCTATCGCAAAAAATGAGATGTTAACCTTGTAGAAAAATTCTACATTATCTTCCTTGGTGAGAGATTCAGGGGCTACGTAAAGTAGTTTGGTAACACCGTTTAAGATGTCGGTTTTTACCTGTTCAGTTTCTCTTTTAGTCAGAGAGGAATTCAATACATGGGCTACGCCATTCTCCTCAGAAAACCCCCGCAGGGAATCCACCTGGTTTTTCATCAGAGCGATGAGGGGAGAAACCACTATAGCTGTTCCTTCCTGCATAAGAGCAGGTAGCTGGTAACAAAGAGATTTACCGCCACCGGTAGGCATTATTACAAAAGTGTCATTACCATCAATAACACTTTTTACAATAGCCTCCTGGTTTCCTTTAAACTGATTGAAACCAAAAAACTTTTTTAACTGCTCCTGAATTGTCAGCATATTTGTTTCCAAACCTAAAAATCGACTTTATTCTAATCTTTCTTGCTTACAAGATACTACAAACGCATTATTATAAAAATATTGCCAGTATAAAATCTTCTCCACATTTATTTAAAAGTTAAGACCTTTGCCCGGCTTTACGGCAAGAAAACCTATGGGAAAGAAAAATGAAGGAGAAATGTCTTTTTTGCAACACCTGGAGGTGCTGCGTTGGCATTTAGTTCGCTCTTTTACAGCTATACTGTTTTTTGCGATTGTTTGTTTTCTCGGCAAAAATATATTGTTTGATGTTATAATCTTTGGTCCGA
Source organism: Owenweeksia sp. (assembly GCA_028277105.1). Classification (GTDB taxonomy): domain Bacteria; phylum Bacteroidota; class Bacteroidia; order Flavobacteriales; family Schleiferiaceae; genus JANQHO01. Next base: position 6,630 of record JANQHO010000015.1, read on the forward strand.
AAGACCCTGATTTTATCACGTATCAACTTTTTTGCCAATTTACCCGTGCTCTGGGTGTTAAAGAGGTTTTTTGCCTGGAAGAAATGCCATTTCAAATATTGAATACCAAAATGGCGGGTCAGTTCAGCACCCATATATGGGTTTCTTTTATAGCTGGCTTTATATTGGCTTTCCCATACATATTATGGGAGTTGTGGCGTTTTGTAAGCCCTGGCCTTTACGAAAGTGAAAGGAAGTATTCCAGGGTCATTCTCTTTTTTGGGGCTATTTTGTTTTTGCTGGGCGTATTATTTGGTTATTACGTCATTGTCCCTCTCTCTATCCAGTTTTTGGGAGGTTATAACATCAGTAATGAGATCACCAATTTTATAGATTTACTTTCGTACATAAGCACCGTGGCGACCGTAACACTTTCTACCGGTCTGGTTTTTGAGTTGCCTATCATCGTTTATTTCCTGGCCCGTTTGGGTATTCTTACTCCTCAGTGGATGAAAAAATACCGCAGGCATGCTTTTGTGGTTATATTGATATTGTCGGCTATTATTACCCCACCCGATATATCTAGCCAGGTTTTAGTAACTATTCCCATTGTTGTTTTATACGAGGTGAGTATTAAAATATGCGCCAGAGTAATCAGAAGGCAACAAAAGCAGGAACTCACAAACCAGAAGGAAAAGGCCGTTTAATATATATTGCATTGGAATGAAATTAAGGGCAGATAATATTGTAAAAAAATACCGCACCCGCACCGTGGTAAAAGGAGTTAGCTTTGAAGTGGACCAGGGCGAGATCGTAGGTTTATTAGGACCAAACGGGGCCGGAAAGACTACTTCTTTTTATATGGTAGTAGGTTTGATCAAACCTAATTCCGGACATGTTTACCTCGATCAGGAGGAAATTACTAAAGATCCTATGTATCGCAGATCGCAAAAAGGAATAGGTTACCTGGCGCAGGAAGCCTCGGTATTCCGTAAACTTTCGGTAGAAGATAACATATTGGGAGTTTTGGAAATGTCGGGGATTTCCAGGGAAAAACAGAGGGAGAAACTGGAGAGCTTACTAGATGAGTTTGGTTTACAACACATCCGCAAAAACCGGGGCGACTTGCTTTCGGGAGGGGAGCGCAGGCGTACGGAAATAGCAAGGGCACTGGCTGTAGACCCCAAATTTATACTTTTGGATGAGCCCTTTGCCGGAGTAGATCCTATTGCGGTAGAAGATATCCAGAGTATTGTGGCTTCTCTTAAAAAGAAGAATATCGGTATCCTGATAACCGATCACAATGTGCAGGAAACCCTGGCCATTACTGATCGTACCTACCTGATGTTTGAGGGGCGGATTCTCAAATCCGGAACAGCAGAAGAATTGGCACAAGACAAGCAGGTGAGGAAAGTTTACCTGGGTAAAAACTTTGAACTTCGTAAAAAGAGAGAAGATATTTTTAATAAAACGAGCTGATTCTACCGGGTACTGGCCCTGAGCAGCCGGTCGTTTATAGCTTTGCCCAGGCCCTCTTCTGGAAACCTTTCTGCCAGGATAATATCAGCGTCACTTTGGTCGAGTTCCCGTAAGGTCTTGAAAAGTTTAGCTGCAGCTTCTTTGAGGTCGCCACCGGGAGAAAGTATTCGTTGGTAATTCTCAGGTATACAATTTACCTTTCTGCAAAAAGTTATGGTAGCAACTCTTTTTCCCTTACTTACTTTATAGTTTCGTTCCATATCGCCAAAAAGCAGGTTTTTCCGTGGAGAATAATGAGAACTGAGCATACCCGGAGCATTGGGATTGCTACTGGATGTTTTGATCTCAATGCGTTTTATTCCCGTTACTTTCTCAATATCTTCAATTGCCAGCCCGCCCAAGCGGAGAATTACTGGCTTTTCTCCTGAAAGATCAATAATAGTGGATTCTATACCTACGGAGGCAGGTCCACCATCGAGTATATATTCTATGTAGTTACCTAGCTGTTCGTTTACGTGCTTTGCAGAAGTGGGGCTGATATAACCAAAAGGATTAGCACTGGGGGCTGCCAGGGGAAATCCGGTTTTTTGCAATAACTGACGGGTAAGGGGGTGACGCGGAAAGCGTATACCAACTGTTGGATTACCGGCAGTTACCAGATCGGGAATTACCTCCTTTTTAGGTAAGATATAAGTTATAGGCCCGGGGCTGAAAGCCTTGTAGAGAGTTTGAAAAACCGGTGGAATGCTGTGGCAGAATTCGGGTAACTGTTTTGCATCATAAAGATGAACAATTAAAGGGTCAAAGGCCGGCCGTTTCTTGACCTCAAAGATTTGCGCTACTGTACTAACCTCAAGTGCATTGGCTGCTAATCCGTAAACGGTTTCAGTGGGAATTGCTACTAATTTACCTCTTTGTAAGAGATCATGGGCTCTGTCAATATCTTTACCAGACTCAGCCATATCAATAGAGGTCCTCAGAGCTTACTTCAGTATAGCCCACCAGGCGATCGTAACGTTGTCCTATCTCGCGATTATAGACAAAAATTTGATAAGTATTCTCGGTTTCCCAATGGCTTCCTTCAATAGTTTCGATATCCACTCCTTTTTTCTTTCTGTCCATGATGGCATACATGTAATTATAGTAACCTTGTTTTAACAAAACCCTGGCCCGGTAAGCCCCACGGCTGTAATCATACTGCATTTTATAATCGGATAGCAGCTTCCAGTCGGTTATCTTTCCGTAGATGTAAACATCGCTCGACTCCAGGGGAGACGGGTACTCCAACATAAAATCTACGTAGGCATAATCGGCCTCTACATTGGAATTAGCAGCATTGAGCCTGCGAATGGTGTATTGCCCGTTAATATCAAAGTATACGGCATAACGGGAAATATTACGGGGATTGTCCACTTTAAGATAGGCGGTATATACACTGTCGCGGTTTATTCTCCTTACATTTTGGGTAAGGGATTGCAGTTCTTTAATATCGAAGAAACGAAACTCATTGATCCCCTCAAAAGCATTTTCCTGGTCATACTGGTATATCAGCTGAGAGTTCTGTAAAAAAAGAGGTTTGAGATTAGTAATAGGATTATCGGTTCTTTGATTCTGCATGAGCACCACCTGTAAATCCTGGAAGGGGTTTTGAATAGTGTAGCCCGAATGATTAATAGTGAAATCAATCTCTTGCCTGCTCAACATACTTTCCACCTGGGTTCCCCTGCGAACCTGAGCCCCTACTGAAACCACATCTTCGTAAATTCTGAAGCGTTTTGTAAAAACCAGGTGTTCCTCATTTTCATCAGTAAACACTTTTAGAAGGTAATTGCCAGATTTAGTGAAGTTCATGTTATTATTAGGTAACTCCAACCAGTAATGTGTGTATGGAATTAAAGCATTGATGGAATATTCGTAATTCTGGATATAAAACTGCTGGAAATTACTCAGGTACTCCTGTTTGAGCAGGTTAGAGGGAGTCCAGTCAGCATTACAATGAACAACAGTATAACTGAATTCGGTGTACTCTTCAAAGAGATCGTCAAAACTGAGGAGTAAGCGTTCTCCGCTTCTGAGTTTAATGATGGGCATAGCCAGATCATTACCTACAGGATGTAAGCGTACTGTTTTAATGCCGGGTAAGTAAATATGGTCTTCATATACTAATTGCCCTTCGTTGTAATATACGTCACTGGCGTTTTGAGCAGTTAAAGAAATTGAAGAACACGCCAATGTAAGTATGATAAATACCTTTACCGCAGATTGAATAGAGTTAGCTGAATAATCCAAAATTTATGCTTTTATGACTAATTTTGCCGGGTTGTTTAGAATGGGTCTAAATATAATTTATCCCCCGCCTTAACAGCGGTACTTTTTAATTTTGCGCCAATTTAGAATTTTTTGATTCTATCATAATGCCAAACATTATAAAAATTAAGCGAGGGGTAGATATTAAGCTAAAGGGCAAGGCAGAACAGATCTACGCTAACTCTGATATGCCTCAGACATTTGCCTTGAAACCAACTGATTTTCAGGGTGTACGCGCCAAACTTTCTGTTAAAGAAGGTGATGAGGTTAAAGCCGGCACGCCTCTTTTTTACAGCAAAGACCGCGATGCTATTAAATTCTGCTCTCCTGTAAGTGGAGAAGTAGTAGAAATAGTGCGTGGTGCTAAGCGTAAACTTATGGAGGTAAAGGTGTTGGCGGATAAAGAAACAGCTTACGAAGATTTCGGAGCAGCAGATCCAAAAAGCATTGACCGGGAAACTATCCGGGAAAAATTGCTGGCTTCAGGTTGCTGGCCTTTTATAAAGCAACGTCCTTATGATGTTGTAGCTAACCCCGAACGAGTACCTAAAGCGATATTTGTATCCTGCTTTGATACAGCACCACTGGCTGCTGATGCTGACTTCGTTGTACATGGTTTGGATGAGGAATTCCAGTCAGGAATAGATGCTTTAGCGGGCTTAACAGATGGTAAAATCCATTTGAGTGTAGACGGCAGGACCAATCCATCCTCAGTTTTTACCAATTGCAAAGGAGTGAGTATTCACCGTTTTAGCGGGCCTCATCCTGCTGGAAATGTTGGGGTTCACATTCATCACATCGATCCCATAAATAAAGGAGAAGCGGTGTGGACTATTCACTATCAGGACGTGATTACTATTGGCCGTCTCTTCCTGGAAGGTAAATTCAGGGCAGAACGTAATATAGCTGTAACTGGTTCAGAGATTTTAAAACCACGCTACTATAAAACCCTTATAGGTGCTAATATCAAGAACTTTGTAGAAGGTAATATAACCGATGGCAACCTGCGGTATATCAGCGGGAATGTGCTTACCGGTACCCAGATAAAACCCGATGGTTACCTGGGATTTTATTCCCACCAATTAACGGTGATACCTGAAGGTGACGAAGAGCGTTTCTTCGGCTGGATCACTCCGAATTTCGATAATTTCAGTATTTCACGCACGCTCTTCTCATGGTTGCTTCCCCATAGAGCATACAGATTGGATACTAATATGAATGGAGAAGAACGCGCTTATGTAGTTACCGGTGAGTATGAAAAAGTTTTTCCTTTTGATATCTATCCAGTACAACTTATTAAGTCCATAATGGTTAATGATATTGAAGCAATGGAAAATCTTGGTATATACGAAGTGGCTGAAGAGGATTTTGCCCTTTGCGAAGTCGTATGTACTTCCAAAATACCCGTGCAGCAAACGGTGAGAGAAGGATTAGATTTAATGCTTAAAGAATTAGGAGATTAAATTGATTTTGGAGCGATGAATATTTTTAAGAATATACTGAATAGCGTTAAACCTCATTTTGAAAAAGGGGGGAAATGGGAAAAGCTTTACCCGGTTTACGATGGTTTTGCAACCTTTTTATTTGTTCCCAAACACACCACCCACAGCGGTGCTCATATCCGCGATGGCATAGATCTTAAGCGTACCATGATTACAGTGGTACTGGCCCTGGTACCAGCCCTTTTATTCGGTATGTGGAATGTGGGTTATCAACATTACAAAGCACTGGGTGAAACAGTTGGTTTTTGGGATCAGTTCCTGTTTGGTGCGGTAAAGGTTTTACCTATGGTAGTAGTTTCCTATGCCGTTGGTTTAGGAGTTGAATTTGCTTTTTGTGTGATCAAAAAGCACCAGATCAATGAAGGATACCTGGTAACAGGTATGTTAATCCCTCTTATCATGCCGGTAGATATTCCTCTCTGGATGGTGGCTCTTTCTTGCATTTTTGCGGTGGTTATAGGTAAAGAAGTTTTTGGCGGAACCGGCATGAATATCCTTAACCCTGCATTAACAGCCCGGGCTTTTGCCTTTTTTGCCTATCCTACTTACATGTCGGGCGATAAGGTTTGGATCAATACTTCTACCCAGGCCGGACAAAGCGTTGTAGATGGCTATTCCGGTGCTACAGCTCTAGGTGATCTGGCGGTTAAAGGTGAAACCAGCCTGCAGCCGATCGATATGTTCTTAGGAACTATTCCGGGGTCTATTGGTGAAACTTCTACCGTAGCGATATTGATAGGTGCTGTTATGCTGTTGTGGACAGGAATAGGCAGCTGGCGTATTATGTTAAGCGCTTTATTGGGAGGTACTGCCATGGGGCTCATTTTTAACTGGTTTGCCCCTTATGCTATTTCTCCTGAACAACAGGCTTTTATGGCTGTTCCCTTTTGGCAGCACCTTATTATGGGAGGTTTTGCTTTTGGGGTAGTATTTATGGCTACTGATCCGGTTTCGGCTTCGCAAACTTTCCGGGGCAAATGGATCTACGGATTTTTAGCAGGTTTTCTCGGGGTAATGATCAGAGTATTTAACCCGGCTTATCCAGAGGGTATCATGCTAGCCATTTTATTTATGAACGTAATGGCACCACTGATTGATCATTACGTTATAGAAGCTAATGTTAAGAGAAGAAAGAAAAGATTACAAGTAAAAGTTGCCTGAGATGGACGTTAATAAAAACAGTTACACTTTCATATTTGCTGCTTCAATGGTTGTAGTGGTGGCGGCTATACTTTCGTTTGCAGCTACTTCACTCAAGCCAATGCAAGATCGCAACATAGAGCTAGAAAAGAAACAAAACATTCTCAGTTCTATCGGGATTAATGTAAGCAGGGAAGAAGCTGAGAACGAATACGAAAAGTACATAAAACGAGAGCTGGTCATTTTTAATAATGAAATTAAGGAAGGCGTGGCAGCCTTTGCCATTGATCTTTCTAAAGAAATAAAGAAAGAGCCGACTCAAAGGGATGCCCCACTATACATTGCCGAGAGGGATGGTACGAAATATTTCATTCTCCCTCTAAGAGGCAAAGGATTATGGGGGCCTATATGGGGATATATTGCTTTGGAACAAAATGTTAATACTGTATATGGAGCGGTATTCGACCACAAAACAGAAACCCCGGGTTTAGGAGCTGAAATATCCACTCCCATTTTTATGGATCAGTTTCCCGGCAAGAAAATATTGAACGACCAGGGAGAGTTTGTAAGTATACAGGTGATGAAAGGCAATGCCTCCGGAGACTACCAGGTTGACGGTATTAGCGGTGGAACCATTACCTCAGTGGGTGTACAGGATATGCTGGATGACTGTATCCAGTCTTATATCCCTTTTCTCAAACAATATTCCGGCTCTGCGGCAACGGCTCAGGCAAGGCTAGGAAATGAAGATGAAGTAGCAACTATAGAATAATACTAAGATGGCAGAAGTTACAGAAACAGTAGAAAAACAAGTTAAACAGAGAGAGCCGCTTTTCTCTAAAAAGAATCGCAAGCTCATTACAGACCCTTTGGACGATAGTAACCCTATTACCGTACAGGTATTGGGAATTTGTTCGGCCTTGGCAATTACTGTTAAGCTCTATCCCGCACTTGTAATGTCATTGTCTGTGATATTTGTAATGGGGGCTGGAAATGTTATTATTTCTTTATTGCGCAATCTTATTCCCAACCGCATACGTATTATCGTACAACTTGTTGTAGTGGCTTCACTGGTAATTTTGGTAGACCAGGTACTGAAAGCCTTTGTTTATGATATAAGTAAAGAGCTTTCAGTTTTTGTTGGTTTGATTATTACCAATTGCATTATCATGGGGCGTTTTGAAGCATTTGCCCTGGCTAACGGCCCCTGGAAATCCTTTTTGGATGGTATGGGTAATGCTTTTGGTTATGCCTGGATATTGATAGCTGTAGCTTTCTTTAGAGAGTTATTAGGATCAGGAACCTTATTTGGTTATCCTGTGTTGGAGAAAATAGGTGTTTACAGCGTGGGTTATGAGAATAACGGCTTGATGCTTTTACCTCCTATGGCCTTAATTACCGTAGGCATTATTATATGGGTACAACGGGCACGCAATACTAAACTAATTGAAGAGAACTGATATGCAGGATCTGATAAACATATTTGTAAAGTCCATTTTTGTTGAGAACATGATCTTTGCCTACTTCTTAGGCATGTGTTCTTACCTGGCCGTTTCGAAAACAGTGAAAACCGGGGTAGGCCTGGGGGCAGCAGTAATTTTCGTAATGGGAATAACCATTCCTATAAACTACCTGTTAGAGAACTATGTACTCAGGGAAGGAGCACTTTCGTGGTTGGGGTCAAACTTTGCCAGCGTTGACCTGAGCTTTCTTTCCTTCATTATGTTTATTGCGGTAATTGCTTCTATGGTGCAGTTAGTGGAAATGATAGTAGAGAAATTTGCCCCGGCCCTTTACGGTGCTTTAGGTATTTTCCTTCCCCTTATAGCTGTAAACTGTTCCATTTTAGGAGGATCCCTTTTTATGCAGGAGAGGAATTACAGTACCATCACCGAAGCATCTGTATATGGAATAGGAAGCGGAGTAGGTTGGTTTTTAGCTATAGTAGCTATTGCTGCCATACGTGAAAAGATACGATACTCCAATGTTCCGGCACCCCTCAGGGGTCTTGGTATCACCTTTATAGTTACCGGTTTGATGGGAATTGCCTTCATGGCCTTTATGGGAATTAAGTTGTAATTGAATAAAAGCTGCTATAGAAAATGATATTTCTCGCAACAACTACAGTAGTAATTACCAGTATAGTGGTGTTCTTTGTAGTAATCTTTTTATTGGTGTCTATTTTACTGGGAGCCAAAGCCAAGTTGGCCCCTTCCGGTCCTGTAACTCTTGATATCAATGGAGAAACCAAAGAAGTAGAATCCGGCAATACGCTGCTCACTACCCTTTCTAATGAAAAGATATTTCTACCCTCAGCTTGTGGTGGTGGAGGAACCTGTGCCATGTGCAAGTGCCAGGTACTCGAAGGTGGAGGGGAGATATTACCTACTGAAGTAGGATATTTTACCCGCAAGGAAGTGCAGGAGAATTGGCGCTTAGGATGTCAGGTTAAGGTAAAAAATGACATGACTATCAAAGTGCCGGAAGAGATCTTCGGTATCAAGAAGTGGGAATGCGAAGTAGTTTCCAATTACAACGTAGCTTCATTTATCAAAGAGTTTGTGGTGAAATTACCAGAAGGCGAAAATCTTGATTTCCAGGCAGGGGGTTATATTCAGATTGACGTACCTGTCTGCGAAGTGGATTTTAAAGATATTGATATCACCTCTCATCCCAAGTTAGGACGTGATCCTATGGATTTTAAATCCGAATGGGACAAGTTTGGCCTTTGGGATCTTAAGATGAAAAACGATGAGCCTATTTTCCGGGCCTACTCCATGGCCAACCACCCGGCAGAAGGCAATATCATTATGTTGAATATCCGTATTGCTACCCCGCCTTGGGACAGGGCTAAAAACCAGTGGATGGATGTGAATCCCGGTATTTGCTCATCCTTTGTATTTGGTTGTAAGCCGGGCGATAAGGTTACCATTTCTGGCCCTTACGGAGAGTTTTTCATTAAAGATACTGGTTCAGAAATGCTTTATATCGGTGGAGGAGCAGGAATGGCGCCTATGCGTTCTCATTTATTCCACCTTTTTCATACCTTAAAAACCGGCCGTAAGGTTAGCTATTGGTATGGAGGGCGTTCCAAAAGGGAACTGTTTTATCTGGACGATTTTGAGAATATTGAAAAGCAATTCCCCAACTTCCAATTCCACGTGGTATTATCAGAACCTTTACCGGAAGATAACTGGACAGAAAAGAAAGATATCAATGATGAGGAAGGTGATGGCTTCTTAGGCTTTGTACACCAGGCAGTAATTGACCAGTATCTGAATGATCATCCAGAACCAGAGGAAATAGAATTTTACTTCTGTGGCCCTCCTCTTATGAATGCTGCCGTTCTGAAAATGTGTGACGATTGGGGAGTACCCCCAGAAAACGTAGCATTTGATGACTTTGGAGGTTAATCCAATCTAAAGAAAATATAAAATCAAAAAGAGCGGCTAAAAGCCGCTCTTTTTATTTCATCCTAAGCCCTAAGGCTTTATTGTCTTTAAAAACTACCAGGAGCTATTTCTATGGAATTTTAACAGTATTCTTACCTCATTCTCTGATTTTAATACCAATTTTAATCCTGATTTCTTATAAAATTAATACAAAAACCAGGGGCTAGCTTATTGATAGAACCGGGCAGATTTTAGATTTTATACGCTTGTAGTTTCTAATTCCTCTTTTGTGTATTGAACGGTATTATTTATATATTTTAGCCTTGAAATGAATACAAAAAATATAATATTAGCTAATAATTAATCTTGCATTGGTTATGAAGAAAAAACTCTCTCAATATTATTTAATCTGTATTTTTCTAAATATATCACTGATAGTCAATGCTCAATTTAGTAATTTATTCTTCGAATCAAGGCCGGTAATTGAAGCATCAATCAAAAAATCAGATAGTTATGCCAGGTTGAGTAATGAAATCACTTCCAGTTATTACCGGGTGGAAAACAATACACTGCAGTTCATTTTTTATAAGGAATATGGGGGTGATAATGAGCCTTTAACCTACTATTTTATTGATGAACAACGCAAAATATATATTCCCCCAGCTGTTAATGTTAATAAAGGAATAAATTATATTTCTGTAAATATCAACAATAATACTTCTTACCCCGCCTCCACCTACTATATACTCTACACTGTAGACGCTAAAGGAGGTAAAAAATACCTGAGATTCTATAAGCCATGAGATCGTATTTATTGAGTGTTGCTGTACTGGCAATAACAATTGCTTTTAGCATGTGGTATACAAACAGCAAAGAAAAGAAAGTCAGATATGTAGACCTGATAAAGGTGTACCAGGCATTTGAACTGACTAATATGTACGAAGAAAAGCTCACCTCTTTGAATGAGGAAGGACAGAGAAGAATGGATAGCCTTTCTTATCAAATAAGCCTGTTGGATCAGAAAAAATCCGCAGATGAACTTAGATTCCTGCAACAAACCTTTCTACAAACCCGCCATAACTACAATAGTGAAAGAGAGAGGTTGAGTGGTGAGTTTGACAATGCCATATGGAAGCAACTCAATCAATATCTCGAAGAGTTCTCCAAAGAAAAGGAACTGGATGTATTACTGGGGGCAAACGGAACGGGCAATGTTTTATCAGGCAACCCTGAGCTGGATGTTACCGAAGAGGCTGTAGAATATGTAAATGAGAAGTTTAACGGCAATATCGATGGGTAGAGTTCTTGTTTCAATACTATCCTTATTAGTGCTAACTGCTGCCTGTAACAGGGAAAAGAGCCTAAGCTATGATGAACTTATTAGTTACGTTGCCAAAGAGAAAAACGGATTAAAGAAAAAGCGTAATGTATCAGGCTATCTCTTCGATGTTCAGTTGGTTCCCCATACATTGGATAGCAGTAGTATAGCTGATCATAGTAGTGAACACTATCAAAAGTTCGTGATCAAAATACAACCGGAAGGAGCCAGTCAGAGAGGAATATTAGACTACCAGATTGAAAGTCAGAATGACTTCTTCTACCGCCTGGAATACTATACTACTTATGTAGAGAATGATCTTTACCTGGTAACGGATTCCGATAGCATAAGTTGCTCTTTTTCACATTTTGAAAGATACTACGGGCTAAGTCCTCACAATACCCTGGTAGCTTATTTTGAAAAGCCAGGGTACAATGGCGACCTGCAATTGATTTACGATGACAAAGTACTGGGTACCGGAATTGTGAAATTCCTGTTCCGTGCTGATGATATTAATAATATTCCTCAACTGAAACCTACCAAAAAATGATTAGAGGCAAGTTTTTAAGAACGGTAAGTGTTTTTTTAGCACTTAATCTGCTTATAGAAATTATCAGCCCTTCGGTGGCCCTGGCTTTAACCGGAGGACCTGCCCAGCCCGAGCTGAGTAGCTTTGAACCGATCGGAACAACCGATATGGTAAATCTCTTCTCCGGGGATTTCGTTTACAATATTCCTTTATTAACTGTACCAGGCCCTAATGGTGGTTACCCGATTAACTTGGCCTATCACGCTGGTATAGGAATGGAACAGGAAGCGAGTTGGACTGGCCTTGGCTGGAATGTTAATGTAGGGGCCATTAACAGAATGATGAGAGGTCTGCCAGACGATTTTAACGGAGAAAACATTAAGAAGACCTATTATACCAAACCAAACTCAACCATAGGAATATCTTTTGGCAGCCCAACAGTTGAGCTCTTTAATTTTGATGCGGCCAAGGGGTTTGGGGTTCAGTTTGACCTGAGTTTGTATTACAACACTTACAAAGGGATGGGAGTAAAGGCAGGTCTTGATGCTACTGCACCTTTATTTTCCAGTATGAAAGGCAATCTGAATGCCTCTTTTGATTCACAGAGTGGTTTAGGGCTTACACCATCCCTTTCTTTTTCTAAACAGATAAATGACGGAAATTCAAGATTTAGTGCCGGAGGTGCTTTAAGTGCCACTTTTCATTCCCGTCAGGGGTTTTCAGATCTCTCTTTCAGGGCAACGGCAGACCTCGAAAAAACAGTAGAGAAAAAAGCAGTTGGTAAAGATGGAAAAGCCTATAAGGATAAGAAAGGCAATGTAAAAGAGAAAGTAAAGAAAGATCTTAACTATTCCCCGGCTGGCGCCAGTGTAAGCTTTAGCGCCAGTTCTACTATGCCCTATTCTACCATAGCTACCTCAGGGACTAATGCCAGTCTGAGCTTTAAACCGGGAGCTGCAGGTTTGGGAATTTTCGGAAAACTTAAAGTTGGAGCCAACTTTTCTTCCAGCTGGGTAAAAACCAAAACGAAATCCTATAAATCATATGGCTATATGTATATGGAAAATGCTTCCGATGAGGATCTGAAAGATTTCAACCGCGAAAAAGATGTACCTGTATCCAAGGATGTACCCTTTTTAGCTATGCCCAGCTTAACCTATGATATCTACAACGTACAGGGACAGGGAGCAGGAGGGGTCTTCCGCCCCTATCGTTCCGATGTGGGGGTTTTGAGTGACCCTCCGTCCCTTAGTACCACTGCCGGAGGGGATGTTACCGTTGAAATAGGTGCTGCCACAGATATCAAGTTTGGCGGTGATGTATCCGGGGTTTATGGAGAAACTTATTCCGGTATATGGCGCAATATGCCTTCGGATTTTCAAAATGTATACGGTTTTCAAAGTAATCCGGATAATGAATGGTTCACCCCTCTTTACGAGCCTTACTATATGAAGGCCTCCGGAGAGCAAACCGCTACGGAGCTCAATGAATTTGATTACCTGGGAGGGGATGAGCCCAAGAGGTTCCAGATGTCTATGCTGATGGGCGATGTTTCATGGCAGCCCAAGCTGGGGCTTAATATCGAAGATCTCACCAGTTACACGGCTGAGGGACCGACACCGGCCAGCATTACACGTAAGGAAAGGGAAAAACGGGTACAAAATATGGTGATGCGTAAAATTGAAGAGTTAGGAGGGGCTTCTGCTCAAACCCGTGGTACTCATATTTTATCCCTCGATACCCTGGCTAAAACGGATATGCCTGAAGCGATTGCTACGGCTTATGATCACGCCAATCGCAATCATCAGGTGGGCGAAATAGAGTCGATTAACCCCGATGGCAGTAAGTATATCTACGGAATACCGGTTTACAATAATCTACAGAAAGATGTGATGTTTGCCATCGATAGTAAAGGTGGTTCCGATCCTCAGCGCACTACTTACAGCAGCGGGCAGGCCAGGGTCAACAATAACCAGGGAATGGACGAGTTCTTCTCCAGTACGGAGATAGGCCCTTATGCCCACTCTTATCTTTTAACCGAAGTATTGTCTGCCGATTACATTGATCTTACCGGAGATGGCCCCACCGATGATGATTTTGGTGGCTGGGTGAAATTCTATTACGGGAAAATAAGTGATTACAAATGGCGCTCTCCTTACCAGAATGCCAACTATATAGCCGGTTACCTCTCCAATACGGATGACGATAAAGCTTCTTATACCTATGGAGAAAAGGATATCTACTACCTGAAGGCTATAGAGACCAAAAGCCACGTAGCAGAGTTTAGTCTTAAAAACAGGAGTGATGCCAAAGGAGTAAGTACAGAACATCAAAATTCAGGGTCGTCCAAAGGAAAAAGCCTTAAATACCTGAAAGCTATCCACCTCTTCAGTAAAGACGACCCTAACTATGCAACCGCTCCTACCCCCATCAAGATCGTACATTTTGACTACAGTTACGATCTGTGTGACGGAGCGGAAAACAGTGACAACAGTGGAAAATTAACCCTCAAAAGAGTATGGTTTGAATTTGGCAAAAACAAGAGAGGGGTTACTTCTCCCTATAAATTTACCTATGCTGCCAAAAATACCGACCAAAATCCGGACTATTCCAACCTGTCGGTTGACCGCTGGGGAAATTATAAACCGGTAGCAAACAACCAGGCCGCCTTTACCAATAATGCTCAGAACCCTTATGTAAACCAGTACGATGATTACGATGGCAGTGGTACTATTAATACAACCGATACGGAAAAGAGAAACAAAAATGCCTCTGCCTGGTGCCTTACCAATATTACCCTTCCTTCCGGTGGGGAAATAGAAGTAGACTACGAATCAGATGATTATGCTTACGTACAGGACAAAAAAGCCATGCAAATGCTGGAAGTGGCCGGCTTCGGCTCAGTAGGCGGCACCGATCTTCAGGGAGGTAATACTAAAGTTTATTTTAAACTGGATACCCCTCTGCCTTCAAGTCTTTCAGCCAGTGCCAAGAAAGCCCGCATAAAGGAATATATCCAGGGGATAGACAAATTGTATTACAAAACCTATCTGAAACTAAAAAACAAACCGGGGGCAGGATCGGCCTATGACTATATCGATGGTTTTGCGGAAGTAAAACAAGAGAGCAGCAGTTATGGGGTGCACAATGACAACATAGGGTATTTCAGTCTTAAACCCGTTAAGGTACACAGCAATGCTACCAGTGAAGTAAATCCCATTACCAAGGCAGGATGGCAAAATATACGTCTGTACCGTTCCGATCTTTTTGACCGCCCGAACAATGCTTTTGGACAGGCCATGTCGGTGGTTTTCTCCGTGTTGAGCTTCCTGGAATCCCTGGCCCAGCTCATTACCGGCTATTACAACTACAGCAACATCAGGAATTATTGTAAAACAGTAAGCCTTTCCAGTTCCTATCCCAGTTTGGTAAGGCTTAATGTTACCGATGGGGTAAAATATGGGGGAGGACACCGTGTAAGGCGCATAGAACTGCACGATAAGTGGAACACCATGTCTACTACCGAAGATGCCTACACCTATGGGCAGGAATACAGCTATCGTCTGCCCGATGGGAGCAGTTCAGGGGTAGCTTCTTACGAACCCCTCATTGGCGGGGAAGAGAACCCCTTGCGTCAGCCTATACGCTACAGCAGGGATGCCTTGCTCACTAATGACAAGGCCTTATACATAGAAAAACCCATAGGCGAATCTTTTTACCCTTCGGCCAGTGTCGGCTACAGCAGGGTAGTAGTGAGAAGTATTACCGATTCTGATGAACCGGCAGTAAACGAAGGCGGGGCCGGTATAACGGTCAACGAATACTATACGGCTAAAGATTTCCCGGTGATTGCCCGCAATACTCCCATTAATAACGATGCCAACAGTGTGAGTACCTTTTTTGTACCCTTTGTTGGAGGAACCAGTTTTGAGAATGTAGGCTATTCACAGGGCTATTCCATTGAACTGAATAATATGCACGGTATGATGAAGTCAGAAGCCGTATATGCTCACGGGGCTGACCTGAACAGCCCGGCTACTCAGCCCACTTCTAAAACAGAGTACCATTATCACACAGAAGCACCCTATAGCCCTAATGTGAGAAATCGCGTAAAATCAGAAGTGACGGTACTTTACGGTGAGAACGTATACCGCCAGGCTAATCTCGGAAAGACGATGGATTTCTACGTGGACCTCAGGGAAAACCATTCTTATACCGCTACCGTAGGCGCCCAGATCGATGTGCATACCTTTTACGTACCACCGTTCATATTTATTCCCTTTGTATCTGTTATTCCTTCCGGTAACTATTACGAATCAACATACAGTACCGTAGTTACCAATAAAATTGTCAACAAGACCGGCATCCTCAAAAAGATAGTGACGCTTACCGATGGTATTACTACCGAAGTGGAAAACCTGATGTACAGTGCTGAAACGGGCCAGCCCTTGCTGACCAGGTTTACCAACGCCTATGCCGAGCCGGTTTACGATTACGAAATGCCTGCCTACTGGTATTATGAAGCCATGCGCGGTTCCTACCGGAATATAGGGGCAAAACTCTCTTTTGCATCTGGTGATTACAGCTTTTCTTCGGGTACATTAACTATATCGGCAAGCGGAAGAAATATGTACGAGTATTTTACCCCGGGAGACCATATATCCCTCAACGGCCAGGATTGCTGGGTAGAAGAGGTAGGGCGCGACTATATAACTCCCAAAACAGCTACCAATACAGCACCTTCTGTGAGCGGCACAGTTACCATAGTGATCAAGAACTCGGGATACGATAACCAGCAGAAGGTTCCCGGTTCTAAGCTGCTGGCGATCAGTAACCCGGTAACAACCCGGGTAGATCCTGTTTTTGATAAATACAATACCGATGTAGAATTCAATAACATAACTACAGACCCCCATTCCATATCTGTGCAATCCAACTCCACCTGTGGGAATGATATAAGCTGGTCCGTTACTTTTTATAAAAACACTGCTAATTTTCCCGCAGGTTTTCCCACTAACATTCCCAATATTATGGCGGCAAACGGAACGTGTACGGACTGCCCTAACGGAGCGAATGGCGGTAAAACCATTAAATTTTACATAGAACTTCCCAAAGATCACACTATGGGAAGTCTTGGCGACTATATTTTTAACAGGACCGGTAGTGAATTGGTGGCCATTAAAGGTGGGACGGAATATCTGACTTGCCGTATTGTTTACCTGAGCAGCACAGATTACCACTTGCCAGAGGGTTGCCTGTCTGGAGTGCTGGACGCTAATGTGGTGGAATACTCCGATGATAAATTCACCTACAATTATGCCGATGTATACGATGATAATGGAAACGAACCTACCATAGGTTCCACGCCCATCAGTGACCCCAGTGACCTGCTTAACGATTATCGCTATGGCAGCAAAGGGATCATGAGGACTTACCGGAGCAGGAAATACCTCACCTTTAAAAATCCACAGCTGGTATCAGGCATTTCTTTTGACCTGCAGGTCAGCGGTTATTACAACGATTTCCAATTCAACGATTTTGAATATGAAGACGGTTTGGATAAGTGGAAAGAGGTAAGCAGGGTTACCCAGTACAACCCCTATGGTTTTGAAGTAGAAAATGAAGATGCCCTGGGCATAAAATCCAGCGCCCTGTATGCCTATGATAATGCCCTGGCTACTGCCGTAGCTTCCAATGCCGCTAACGATGAGATCGGCTTTGAGAGTTTTGAAGAAAAAAGTGGTTCTATGCCAAATACAACTCTTAATGTGGGGCGTCTTTATTTTACCCGGCAGGGGCAGGGGACAGCCAGTTTTACTACTACAACGGCTCATACCGGTTTTACTTCATTTCAATGTAATGACGATGACCTGAGGATAACTTTTCCCAGCCCGGCTCTCAATTTGAGCACTACTAAAAAATACGTGGTAAGGGTATGGGTAAAAGGTACCGATGATGTAACATTCAGCCCCGGAGGGGCAACCGTTACCAAACTGACTGATAACATTGACGGCTGGAGCCTTTTTGAGGCGGTATTTACTCCCAGTGCGGGCAGTGAACTTATCATTACCAAAGATGTATCTACCTTCTACATAGACGACTTGAGGATACAACCCTTCAACAGCAGCATGAGAGCCTTTGTATACAACATTTACAACTGGAGGCTAATGGCTGAGCTGGATGATCAGAACCTTTCCACCTTCTACAACTACTCCGAAGAAGGTAAACTGTCGCAGGTAAAGAAAGAAACAGACCGGGGTATTTATACTATACAGCATACCAGGGAATATTTAAGCGAATAAGAAAATGAGACGTACCAGAAAATTCCATATCTTCTACATTCTTCCCTTGCTCCTGTTAACGCTTACTTCATATGGCCAGGATGTAAAAGAAGAGTTGAAAACCCTGTCCGACAGGTTTCAAAGAGCCGCTTCTTTTCAAATGACTATTAACTCAGAGATCATTTCATCGGGCGGGGAGATCAACAAAAGCCAGGGAGAAGTCTACAAATCCGGCAGGGATTACTATTCTAACTTCAATAATGTAGAACGGATAGCCACCGGCCCCGTTTTCGCAGTCATTGATCACAATAAAAAACTGATAGTACTCAGCTACAACAATCCTGAAAAAGATTACCTGGAAGAGAGCATGCAAATCACCGGTATGCTAGATTCAACGGATCTGAGCCAGTTTAAGGTAGAGTTTGAACAGGAGGGAAACCTCAGGGCTTACACCTTCCAAAATATGCTTCCTTACGAGAATGTGACCCTGAAATTTACCGGCAAGGGTCTTTTAAAAGAAATGGTGTACGATTTTCCGGCAGAGAACTCCGTCCGTCAGGTGAAACTCTATTACAAAAACTATCGCTTCGATAAAGGCGTCTCTGCCAGGGACTTGCAAAACACTTCAGATTACCGCATCAGGGGAGAAAAGTTCTACCCCCTGGGCCTGTTAAAGAAATACCGATTAGTAGACCAAAGAAATAGTCAGCCATGAAAAATCGCTCGTTTACACTAAAGAACCTGTTTGCTTTAACGTTGTTTTTCAGCAGCCTTAGCTTGTGTGCTCAGACCAGGGAGGTCACAACCGATTACCTCAGGATCAACCAGATAAACGGCTCAGCCACCGCTACCGTATTGGATCACCAGTTCAATTATATGAATACTACGGCTTCCTGGGGGAATTCCTTTTGTATGAACGACTCTGAGGCGGAAGTGGCTTTGGTATTTGACGAACGGCTGGATGTTCCTTTGCCCAATTCGTGGACTGTAACGGTACCATACACTATAAAACTTTATAACGAGAACAACACTGTAATTTCCACTCAGTCGGGAAGTTTGCAACTGAATAATAATACCAGCCAGAAGACTACCCAAAACGAGGTGGTTAAAAAGCACACGGCTTCCGGTCATGTGGTCAAAGCGGTAGTAAGCTTTTCAGGTGCTCCTTCCAAAAGCGGGTTTACTACTATACCCAATAATTTTTACCTGGAGGTAAGAACCGTAGTAGACCGTCAGTATAAGTTCAGCGGGGCACCCACGCTTTACATTAAAGATTACGCAACTCTATACACTTCAGGCAACGAGTACGGTATGTCCTCTTCCGCCAGTCATCCCAGAAACAGAGTGGTCGTTTCCTGGACACCCAAACCGGGTGTAGACAGCTATGACCTGGAGTGGCTGTTTATCGATATCGGTAAGTACACTCCCTATACCGATAATTTTTCCTACGATTTTAGCGATGCCACCCGGATATCTTTAACCCGGAGCTTTTATGGGATCCCCCTGGTTTTTCCGAGAGGTTGGGTATTGTTCAGGGTGCGCGGGGTTGGTAAAGACTGCAATGGCAACAGGGTTTATACGGGCTGGTCTAACTATAGTGGTGCCAGCAGTACAGGCTCTGCCGTGAGCTATTCCAGTTTGCCTGCCGGCAAGTTCATAGGTTTTCACGGCCTGGATTCTACCATGAACTGGCAGTACCGGGCATCTTTTGCCGAAGAGGGAAAGGCCAGTGAAAGCCTCAGCTTTTTTGACGGGTCTTTGCGCAACCGCCAAACGGTGACCCACTTGGGCAGCAGCGGAGATATTTTGATCCAGCGCTCCCTCTATGATTACCAGGGCAGAAAAGCCGTGGATATTCTTCCCTATCCAGTTTCATTTGACGGGTTGGGATACTATCCTAACCTCGATTATTCCCAGGCTACCACTACCGAGATATTTGACCGCAGGCATTTTGACCGCGATGGTCTCAGTATAAACGATAAGAAAATGGCCACCTCAGTGGGTAACGGAGCCTCCAAATATTATTCTTCGAGCAGCAGCTTTGCTTCGGAATATCCTTATTTACCGGATGCAGAAGGTCTCCCCTATACCCGCACCAAGTTTTTTAATGACGGTACCAATCGCGTAAAGAGCACCTCCGGGGCCGGTGTAGCCTTAACAGACGGCAGCAACCGGGAGACCAAATATTACTACGGTTCCCCCAATTCCCAGGAAGAGCTCGACCGCCTTTTCGGCAGTGATGTGGGCTATGTTAACCGCTATACCAAACAAATGGTCAGGGATCCCAATGGCCAGAGTTCAGTCACCTACAAAAATGAAAAAGGACAGACCATAGCTTCTGCCCTCGTGGGCGATGCCCCCAACAATCTTACCTTTCTCGATCACGTGGGGCCTTTTGCAGAAGTTACCAGCGATGTATTGGCCAATGTGCTTACCAATGACGGGGCGCTGGTTACCACCAAGAAATTGCTGGTGAGCGATCCCGGTCCTTACAACTTCCAGTATTATTTCAGTGCCGACAGTTTTGCTGCCCCCAATTTGAATGCCTGTTTCAGCGGCTTTCCCGATAAAGCCTTTACCTATGATGTTAAGATCGAGCTTTTTGATGAGTACAATAATCCCATAGACATCAATTCGGGAAGTCCCGATCAATATCTCATTGATACTAATGTGAATGCCATCAGTTCCGGTGATACCAACTGGTCTTTTAGCGCCAATCTCAGTGTGGGCTCCTATACCCTGGTAAAGACCCTTATGCCCAATACCAGTCAGGCCGAAGTGTATAAGCAGGCCTTTGAGGACCATTTATGGTCTAATATTAACAGCGGGAATTGCGATAGCCTTTTTCCAGCTGTAGATGGCTGTGCAGACTGTATCTCCATTTGCGACCGGGTAGTGTTAAACGATCCCGGCAACGGTTACTATATAGATGGCGATTCCACCAACACTTATTACAGCACCGAGCAAGAGGCCAAGGATAAGTGTTTAGAACTTTGCGAGAATAAAAACAATGCCAGTGCCCCTATACCGGATTATTGTACCAGCTACCGGAAAATATTACTGGCCGATATGAGTCCCGGGGGGCAGTATTTTGACAATTCCCACAGCCTTTATACCACCGATAGCCTGGGCGATGAGGTACTGGTATCCAATTACAAAGATCTGATGGATGATTGGCTGGATGCCGAATTGCGCGATAGCAGCGGTGTAAGGTTAGGAATAAGCGATTTTCACTGGACCGATGCCAATGGGGATACCATAGACCTGGTTCAGGCCGGCTGGACAAGCTGGGATGACATCAGGGAAAACTGGCGCGATGAATGGGCGGAATTGCTATTGCCCTATCACCCGGAATATTGTATGTACGAGTTCCAGTGCCGAAGGCTTGTTTGCGGAGACCCACGCCTGCAATACGGGGATATGATGCGCTTTCGCAGGACCATGTATCAAAAAGAGATCTGGAACCCTTTGAATTTACCTAAAAACCTGTCGCCCGGCCGGGAATACCAGCCTTATGATCAGCATTCCATTTCGGGAAGTAATTGTGATGGCTTCGATACCATACAAGACCCGCTTTTTTCAAATGATTATGCCAATCATCCCGTTTCCTCTATCTCTGCTATAGCCACCGAGATAGAGGATTATTTACAGAAATACCTGAGCCTGGGAGGCAGCGGCTATCACAGCATCTGGTATTTTATCGATGATCCCGATAATATAGCCGGTGGTAGCGGTTCTGTACCTGCTCATATCAGGGATATCTACCAGACTTTTCACGGAGGGGGCGGAAAGATCGGCTTATTTAATACGAGCCTGGATAAATATGAGTTCTTTAAGAGTGTATACTTTTTCTTTAGGGATTATATTATTTATAAAGAGATCGATTCGGTCTGCGGACACCTGGCCTACAAGCAAACGCTTACCTATTTGACCGAAAAGGATTACGGGGTTGATTTTACCATCCGCTTTCCCCGCAATGACACCTATGACAATTTTGATCCCCAAGACCCTCGGTCCCTGGTAACCTTTGCCCAGGGTCTTGCCGCCCAGCAAGGCAGCGAGCCCAAGGCCGATGATGGTATCACTGAGATGGACATCACTTGTGTGTGCGATAAGATCACGGACTTCCTGGTCAAGAATGGCACCATAGCCTCAGCCGATGATTTTGGCATCACTAGTTCTTCTATCATTGTTTCTGCGGTAGCTACAAACCTGGGTCTTACCGTTACCACCGCAGATGTAGACGAATGGAAAAGCTATTGCACCGATACTACTTCTACCTCCACTATCCAGGACCTGGTGTACACTTATGCCCTGCCCACCGCCTTTTTGTGTAATACTGTATTAGATGCCAGTTGTAGCTGCAATAAATTACGGGATATGGCAATTAATGCAGGCTTTATTACCAGTACTCAAACTTTAAATGATATTAATGTAGCTCATGAGCTGGCTACCATTAGAAATTATTTTGACGATCAAACCCTTACCCAAAACCAGGTACAGGCCTGGATAGATTCCTGCAGAGGCGGTGAGCAGGTTCTCGAGCAGCTCATAGCTGATCACGGCTTGCCTTTGTCCTTGCTTTGCCAGGTAGAAGCCGATGCCAGTTGCTCCTGCGATACCCTTCGCGGATATCTGGTCTATAAAAACATATTGAACTCCACGGCTCCCTTGGGTGCTGCGGAGGCGGGTGATATAGCTTCTCTTTTCAAAATTTCAACCATGGATGCCAAGGACTGGCTGGATTACTGTGCCGGGGAGAGCTCTAAACCAATAACCACTTTGGTACAATTCCATGAGTATCCTTCTTTCCTGGTATGTGCTGATCCTCCTGAAGTGGAAAACGCCTTTTGTGCTGCTTTACGCGAACAGGACAGTATTATCAATCTCATCCGCCAGGAACAATTTGTAGACAGCCTGGTCAATATCTATTACCAGCAGTACCTGGCTTCTAATATGAACTCGGTTTCGGAAACCTTTACCCTCCGTTATACACCTAAAGACTATGCTTATACCCTGTTTTATTTTGATCAGTCCGGTAATTTGCTGAAAACCGTTCCTCCCCAGGGAGTGAGCTTTTTGACCTCAACTATCGATCTCAATATGGTGAAAAGCTACCGCGCTGGAAATTCCGGTAGTACCCCGGTTTACAATAATCATACTTACGTGAGCAAATACACCTACAACAGCCTTAACCAACTGATTAGCCAGGAAACTCCGGACGGTGGGTTAACCTACTTTTGGTATGATGTTTTACAGCGCCAGGTACTTTCCCAGGATGCACAACAAATTATAGAGGATAAATACGGTTACACACTCTATGATGAATTAGGCCGGGTTTCGGAAAGCGGGCAACTGGTGGGTACGGCCGGAACTTTAAATTATGACTATCTGGATTCCATTGTAAAAGCAGACAGCTATTTTCAGAATTTCGTTACCGCTAAGGTTAGGGAAGAAGTAGTGTTTACCAAATACGACAGCCGTATTTCAACCGGGGTAAACGGGGCTTTTACCGGTGGGCAAACCAACCTGCGCAACCGGGTAGCCGGTACTCTTTGGATCGATCAGATAGCCGCTACGGTTACTCCTTATGCCTACCTGGCCATGGGTAGTAGCCTCAGCAGTGCTTACCTGGCCTACCAGAGAGGCACGCATTACAGTTACGACCTGATGGGCAATGTGAAAGAACTGATCCAGGAAAACAAAGCTTTTTACGGCAATTCCAAAATATCCATCCAATATGAATACGACCTGGTAAGTGGCAATGTAAAAGAGGTAAAATACCAGCCTGGTAAATGGGATCAATTTTACCATCGTTATTATTACGATGCCGATAATCGCTTAACCGAAGTGCAAACCAGTAAAGATTACCAGGTGTGGGAGCAGGATGCCCGTTACCATTATTATCCTGAAGGGCCTATGGCCAGGACAGAGATAGGGGACGAGCACGTACAGGGCATGGATTACGCTTATACCATCAATGGCTGGCTAAAAGGGGTAAACAGCACGGTAAAAACCGCTCAGAAAGATATGGGGCAGGATGGCTTGACGACCGGTGCCAATAATATAAACCGCAATTTTTCTGAAGATGCCTACGCCTTTAGCCTGGGGTATTTTGACGAGAGTTCTATAAAAGATTATACTGCTATATCCGGCAACACCATAATTCCTTCCATCAATAATACCAGTTATCAGAATTATTCTCCCAGTTTGTACAACGGTAATATTTCCCGTATGATCACTGCACTATGGGATCTTAACGAAGACGACCAAAAGGTAAATGGGATGGCCTATAAATACGACAATATGAACCGTATTAAGGAAAGCCGTTCTTTTGAAAAAAATGCCGCCCAACTGATCAGTAGCCAGAATTTTTCAGGTATTGCCCTTAGTAATAAATTCCGTACTACCTATAAATACTGGCTGGATGGTGATCTGGACAGCCTCCAGCGCTGGGATGATGGTGGCAGCTCAATGGATGAATTAGACTATCAGTATTACAGCGGCAAACACCGCCTGGAATACGTGGATGATAATGCCGTTACTGCTTTAACTACCGACCTGGAAGCACAGTCTGCCGGTAACTATACTTATGATGCAACCGGTAATCTCATTCGTGATAATGCCGAGGGTATTAGTCAGATAAGCTGGTATGCCAATGGTAAAGTAAAGGAAGTTCGCTTTACTGATTACCAGGATAATGACATTGCTTTTTATTACGATGCCAGCGGTAACCGTTCTGCAAAAGTATTGAAAACCAAAAATACCAATGGTACCTATAAAGACCCTGACTTGTGGGAATATTATCATTATGTACGTAATGCCAACGGACAAACTATGGCAGTGTACAAAGAAGACCTTACCGTAACGGGTACCGGTTGTATGAGAAGTACCTTAACGGTACAAGACCAGCCGGTTTACGGCAGTTCCCGCCTGGGTTCATATATGGAGGCCCGCAGCCGGGATTATAATTTTTCGGCCAGTGTTAACAGTGCCAATAAAACCATAGAACTTTCCCAAACCCAGAGCAATTGCGGTGATAACCTGGCTTTTTCTCCTACTACTTTTAGCATGGTTACCGGGGATAAGTATTACGAGCTGACCAATCACCTGGGCAATGTGCTCAGTACCGTGAGCGACCGCAAAATATGGAAGAACATTGGCAATACGGTTACTGAGGTATTTGACAATACTTTTGACGATCCCGATCCTTCCGGCTGGAGTAGTTATCCCGAAAATGGATCAGCTACCCTGGATTTTCGCGAAGGAAGTATGATCATCAGAACCGAAGAAAGAAATGCCGGGATCAGTAAAATAGTAGAAGACGTTGATCCGGATTGTACCTATGAATTGTGCATTACCCTGGCCGAAGGGGATTTTTCGGGGGAATTGTGGGTCGTGATTCAATCAGGAGATGGCAGACCGGTAGGTGAAATTCAAAAAATTACCAAAATAGGGGAGGAATTTTGTTTTACGCTCAGTGAATTAGAAGGCGGCAGCTATGGAATAGGCCTTATTTTACCGGATGGGGGTATGGTAAGCATCGACCGCATTCGCCTGAGTAAGACCTGTCCGGCCTATAAGCTAGTAGCCGATGTGAGGGCTTACCAGCAGTATTATCCTTTTGGTATGATGAAACCAAGCCGGTTTGCTAACAGCGGGAATTACAGATATAGATTTAATGGTATGGAAAGTGATGATGAAATTATGGGAAGCAGTAATTTCTATACAACAGAATACCGAATGTTAGACCCAAGAATAGGAAGATGGATCAGTATGGATCCTGCTCTACAAAAATATCCTTCATGGAGTCCGTATACCTTTGCTTTTGACAACCCTGTCATGTATAATGATGCCTTTGGAGATGACCCTTGTCCTGGTACAGAACCCGAGTGTGAGGATTTTAAAAATAAAGGGGGAGGTAACCCATTTAAAGCAATAGGAAGAGCCATATCGTCATCTTTTGAATGGCTTAATAAGCAGATAACTGGTAAAGGAAAAGAGCTAGAAGTAGATTATCAGCATGTAGAACAAGATGAGGTGGTTACACAAGTAACAGAAAGAGATGGTGGAAGAGCCAGTGAATTGATCAGACTGGATCCGACAGACCCCGAGGAAAAAATTAGTATTAATTATAATACTTTTACATATCCTGATCAAATTGACTTAGATACAAGAGAAGGTTCTGTTTTTTCTACCAATGAGCCAGTTAGTACTGATAACACAACTGTTTCACAGGAAGTTAATACCAATGGAGCGACAAATGTTAGAGTAAGAGTGAGACCTCAGCCTTCCTCTACTCAACGATCGTATTACGATGTTAATGTAACTGTAACAAACCAGGATGTGGTGTATAGGAGAACCAGAAGAAAGGTATTCTTTGGCCTATTTACGAGATCAAAATATAGACGCTTTACAGGAAGTGATGCTCAAAGAATATTAAATAATGAAAATATACAGGATAGAATCACACAGGGTACAGATTATCAAAGGGAATGGCGCAGAAAACGCAATTAGAAGGTTATACATAGAAATGAAGCAAATTTGGATAATAGTATTTTTTGGTTTTGCTCTGAATTATTCAAATGCTCAGGAAGATTCATATTCCAAAGGTTTGGCTTACTATAGTAATGGACAGGTAGAACTAGCCATTGAATCTATTAAAAATGCCATAAAACAAAATAAGGAGAATAGATTTTATCCGAGAGCACTTTCCATTATTCTATTTGAAAAAGAGGACTTTAGAGAATCTTTGAAATATGCGAATATGGCCATTGAATTAACAAATGCAACTAATGATACAGATATAGCATTTAGAGGAGGGATTTTATTTAAAGTAGGAAAAGAAAAACAGGCTTTTGATGATTTCAAGAGAGCATATGAAATTAACCCTTCTAATCATGATTATTTGGCAGATCTTGGTTATTACAATGCAGAAACCGGGAATTATAATGAAGCTATTGAATATTATAATCAATACTTAAATAGGGTTAGTAACGATGCAGAAGCTTATTTTTACAGGGGCTATGTCTATAGTGAATTAGGTTATGATTCTTTAGCTATATCAGATTATCACAGATGCCTTCAATTTAACCCCGATACAAATATTTTGCATAGTTGTACTAAAGAATTAGGATTTCAATATGGTAAACAAAAAGATTATGATACAGCACTATATTATCTACATATAGCTAAAGCTACTAATGTTGAAAAAGATATAACGATATATTATTATTTGGGTTTAGCATATTATTTTTCTAAAAACTATGAAAAAGCATTGGATAATTTTGTTCCCTATGTAGCTGAGACTGATGATTTGGAGAGTATGTATTATGTAGGGAGATCGTATGATTATCTGGATATGTATAACCAGGCCATAGATTACTATAACTTAATCCTGCAAAATGGGAAAAATGATTTCTACAAATATGCTCTTCTGAGGAGAGGAATATGCTATCATAATGTGATGGAATATGATAAATCTATAAATGACCTGGAAGAAGCAACTGAAGAATGGTTTGAATCCTACAGCATAGGATTTTACTATCTAGGACTATCCTTAATTGAATTATCGAGATCAGAAGAGGGCTGTCTTGTGTTAAAAAAATCATTGGATAAGGATTTAGAGGGTAATGTAACGCTGGAGTCAAATATCAAGAAAGCTATAAATGAAAATTGTAGTCGTTAAACCCCGCTCTGTACTAGTTACGCTGCTGCGTTAGCTAATTTTGATGCATATAAGCATTTATTTTAGGGTCATATCACCTAAAAATAACACTCCTCAGGCGAAAGCTTCCCTCTTTTACCCTTGCCCGCATTAAAAGGATTGCTAAAGGAATTGAGGCGGATCGCAAAATAAATATCACTACCGGCCAATTGATTTTGCTTCAGAAAAATGCTGTTGAGGTGATCGGAACCAATGGTTAAGAAAGCCACTCTTACCCAGGTTCCCACCCTCAGGTGATGGTCGTCATATAACACCACCGGTACGCCCATCTCAAACCAGCTATCTTCATAGCGGGCCGCAACCGACCAGAAGTTTTCCCGGTCAACCGTGAGGGGGTGTAAGTTAAACCTGCGGTTTACGGTGGCATTCACAAACCAGTTTTTGTGTAAAGCATAATCAAACTGTACACTTAAAGCACTGGGGGTAAGAATAGTGAAGTCATTAGCGGTTTGGCTTTGATTGAGATTACCCAGGGCTTCCTGGCTTAAGTTGGCCAGTAATTCGTCTACAGAATTAGCCCCGGATAAACTGTTGCGGTTAATAGCATAGGGATCAATTTCCGTTAAGCGGTGTTTTTGGGTATTCCGGTTAAAATGAATAAAACCAATGTCCAACACAGAAACTCCCAGCTTCCATTCATAGGGCTTTTTTTCGTTTGACTTGCGTATGTAGGTGACTCCAATGTCGGTACTCATACCAGAGCCATTAATACCGAAGCTGTTATTAACCGCAGAAGAGGCAATACCATAGTCAAAAGGGCCGCCTTGAACAATGGAGGTGTTAGCAAAAGAAGTTACCCCGGCTTCATTGCGGCTGCGGATAAAAAAAGCCTCGTGCCCCATTAAGTATTTGAGGTTTACGCCTACATCCAGTTTTGAGCGATAACCCTTTTTCAGGGTGGTGGCAAAGTTTACCCCTATCTCACTCCAGGCCATACCGCTGGCGTTAAGAGGATCTATGTTCTTGGTGTCACCGGTCAGCCAGCCATCCAGCGAAAAAAAGTCCAGGTCTTCATCCAGGCGGTTACCCGCCCCGGCCACCCTGGCATTCAGGAACAAGCCCAAAGAGAATTTACCGAAGTTAACTGCAGCCGAAGGGCCGGTAATAAAGGCATTCCCCGAGTTGGAAAAACTGTTGCGGTGGTCAAAAAAATTGTAATAAAGAGCGTCTGCGTCATCAGGAGTTTCCGGAGCCTGGTCAGGGCGGGAGAGAAAGGGACCGTTGTGATTTAACAGGCCGATCAGGCTGGTATTCTCCACGTATACGAACTCATTGTAAAAGAAAGCGCCTGCGCTGATGATATTGACATCCCAGTTTAAGGGGGAGCTGTGAAAAGAAGATGGATTGATCAGTACACTATTGGCACCACTGTAATTGGAAGAGCGCAAACCCAGTTGATTTTGCGCCTGTACAGAAAGTACAGCCACTAAAAATATCGATGATGTTCCCCACTTCATAAGCCCTGTTTTTATAATAAGCGAAGATTTTATCGTATTTATTGTGCGTGCATAATGAATTTGTTTTCGTGAAGAGGGGCTGAGGTAGTAAAAACAGGTATTATGCCTGGCAACAGGGGAAAGAAGTAATTGGAAAAAAGAATAAATAAGACTTATCTTTGCGCCCCTGTTTTCGGGTCGCGTAGCTCAGTCACGCTACGCTGAAAGCATAGCGAGGATGCCCGAAACCGTTACGGTTTTGGCACTGGATAGGATAGTTCTAAAAAATATGAAAGGTCGCGTAGCTCAGCTGGATACCTGCCTGCCGGCAGGCAGGGAGCATCTGCCAAAAGCAGATTATAATGAAAGAGAAGTTCTTTGTATATGTGATCAGAAGCCTTAAAGACGGGCGATTTTATGTCGGTATGACAAATAACCCTGAACGAAGGCTCAAGGAGCACAATGCTGGAAAAAGCAAGTCTACCAAGGGATACAGACCATGGACATTGCTTTTTACAGAAGAATTACCATCACGCACAAAAGCTCGTAAACGGGAGATATATCTTAAAAGCGGAGTTGGTAAAGAGTATATAAAAAAATATTGGTCGCGTAGCTCAGCTGGATAGAGCATCTGCCTTCTAAGCAGACGGTCATAGGTTCGAATCCTATCGCGATCACTTGATGATCAAAGCCTAATGCCATGGCATTGGGCTTTTTTGTTGTCTGTTTGTCAAACTTGTTTGAATGAATATAAGCAACAAAAAAGAACAAACGAGCAAAGCGAGTAGGGCTTTGATCCACTGCACGGATAAGTTAGGATCATTGAAAATAATCCATCTCACAAGGGAGTGTGGAGTAAGAGAGCGAAGAATGACGATTTCTTAACGCTTTCCTTTGCTCCAAAACTCTTCTCATACAGAACCTTTTGCATTTAGACTTCTGGTGACTTGATGAAACTAGCCGGGCATCAGTATATCCGAATAAGGAGACCTTTGATCTTTAAATTGTATAAATTGAATGATAGAGGTGGAGGAGTTCTATAACTTAAACTTAAATTTGAACAGTAGCTATCTTATTGTATTAAGGTATCAAACCAAAAAACATAACTAACAGTAACACTTCAAAGCAGCTAATAGAATGAAACACTTTGCACTACTCGTTATTCTAGCTATCAGTTCGGTAAGTTGGAGTCAAATTCAATTCAACCCTATTGTATCTAAGGACACATTTGATTTGAAGACACAGTTTTTCGAGAATGAATACTTCGATATCGACCTTGACAATGACGGGGATATTGACCGGATCGCAACAAACTCAGATCAAACAATTTTAGTGAATAGCGGTAATGGGGAATTTTCAATTAATACAGATACTATACTAAGCGTTCTTTCCCAATACCGAGAGAGTTTAGTCATTGATTATAATGGTGATAGTTACGATGATTTCATTGTTTATATGCGAACTCCAGTTTTTGGTAAAAGCATCTATTTTTTTACCAACGATCAAAATGGAGGATTTACACGAACATCTGTTTCAAACCTATTGCGACTATCTAACTCTGTAACCGGTGATATTGATGGTGATGGTGATCAAGATTTTGTAGGTCATACATCTTCTTCCAACGTAGCCACTTCTTACTTTAACGATGGTTCAGGAACTTTTACCGTAAATCAAGATACGGCTTGCATTACCGATTACAACACATCAATCAACAATCTGCAGCTGATAGATGTTGATAACGATTCCGACTTAGATCTTATGGCGTCTTCCGGCAACACATCTTTTGTTGGTTCGGTGGAAATTTGGCTCAATGATGGAAATGGAAATTTCACAGAGGGCAATTTTTCTATACCAAAGTCTGTTGATGGATTTGCCATATTGGCCGAAGCTACCGGTGATAACTTACCCGATTTGTTTATCATGAATAGAACATCTTCTTCTGGCCCTGCATCAAGTCGTCAATTGGAAGTATATCAAAACCAGGGGGGGGCGTCATTTTCCGTATTAAATACCAGCATTCCTACTGTTCATTATGATCAATTCGATGTAAAAGACATGAACAATGATGGAAATGCCGATTTCATTGGCAAGCAATCAGGTGGTCAGGAATTCTCCATATTTGAAAATACCGGTAATGGTAGCTTTCAGAGCGCTACTCACAATCTTAACGATTACTTATTACCACGAAGGCATAGATATTTTCAGCTAGGTGATTGGAATACCGATGGACTTCAAGATATTATTATTTATAATTCTAGTTTCAGTTTCATTAACTACAATACGGGTAATTTTCAATTCAAACAACCCGTTTTATCCATATTACGCACAAGACTTGGTGGGGATGCTAAATATGGCGATATCAATGGGGATGGCTTTGAGGATCTAGTCACCTTTGGAACTCCGCATGGATTACACCCCTACTGTGCAACCTATTTCAATAATGGAAATGGAGGGTTCCATTCAACACCTGTAGCACTACCAGACAGTTCTGTAAATGGAGATTTACATCTTTTTGATGCTGATAACGATGGCGACCTTGACCTATTTTTAAATGCCAGCACTGCAGCCTCCGGTGCCCCCATATCCAGGCTATATCACAATGATGGCAGCGGGAATTTTGTCAGATCCAGTGCATCTTTCAGATACCTTGCTGATGATCGTAAAACCGTGATTAAATCTGCGGATGTAAATGCTGATGGTTTTGAGGATCTGATAATTGCCGGACACTTTACCAATACTCAAGGTCTACTGGGAGGAGGCCTATATGTTTACCTTCGCCAATCACTTCACAGCTACTCAACTACTACGAAAGTTCCAAATCCCGGAACCTCTGTATCTACAAGAAACCTCGGGGATATCGCAATTGCAGATTTTAATGGTGATGGCCACCCGGACATTTATTGGACCATGGAAGATATGAATGTAAACAGGTATCACCATGGTGCCATCTTTCAGAATGATGGCAATGCCAATTTTAGTCCGATTATCAATGGAGGGAATTTCTATAAAAGAAGTGGCAGTCAATCAGGAGATTCTGATACTGCAGATTATGATTTAGATGGCGATGTTGACTTAATCGTCAATGGAATTGATGAAAATGGGTCTTCATTTTGTAGACTATTTAAAAATGATGGAAATGCTATAATGACCGAAGACCTGTCCACCAACATACCCAGTGGAGGTCATGGGATTGTTGAGTTTATTGATTTTGATCTCGATCAGGATCCTGATATTGTAATTCAAAATGCCGATTCTTTGTCACTCTACTTAAATGATGGAACGGGAAATTTCACTTATGAATCCCTTTCTAGTATTCCTAAGCATTATGCTAGTAAAGTCCTACTGAGAGATTTTGATAAAGATGACGATATCGATATATACACCATGGGAAGCTACATCAATATGCCCATAACAGATATCCATACATTCATTTACCAGAATCAAACCAATACATTCTCATTTACCGAATGGGATGTTCAAAACTCACTACATTTTTACCCAAACCCCACAAATGGAAGAATAATCATAGATAATGAATCTCCTAACGAAGATGTTCAAATTACAATAATGGATATGATGGGGAAAGTTTTTTATGAGGAAGAATTCTTTCATTCTGCGCAAATAGACATCAACGTTGACTTGCCACCGGGTGCATATTTAATCAAGAAACGATTGGGTAAGATTGAAAAAAGTGGAAAGCTTGTTATTTACTAAGTTTTAAATGTTAGTCTAGATTTTGTTTTGTATTAGTTCACAAAAGCTTTGAGTTTGTAAACTTTTCAAATTCAATCAGTAATTCCCAAAATTGCTTCGACATTGATCCACTGCACGGATAAGTTAGGATCGCGAAGTAATCCTGTAAAAGATCGCAGCTTCACTTTCGGAATTCGGAGCGTTACAGGATCATAAA
>JANQHO010000112.1 GCA_028277105.1 Owenweeksia sp.
AAAGTATTGATTGAAAAAGGCTGATCATTAAATATATTCAGTAGCTCTTTCCAGTTTCATTCCACGGCTACCTTTAATAAAAATGGTTTTTCCTTTTGGTTTATTGTTCCTCAGCCATTCTAATAAATTATCTGTGCTTTGAAATTTATCAGCTTTGCTTTCTGACTTACTGAACGCCTGACCCACCAAGATCTTTTTTTCAAAGTTCATAGTTTCTATTAAGTCCGCTATTCGCTGATGCTCTTCGCGTTCATATGGGCCCATTTCAAACATATCGCCAATTATTATCCATTTAGAAGGAGACTTTAATTTGTCAAAGTCTGTAAGAGCAGCTTCTAAACTGGAAGGATTGGCGTTGTACATATCCAGAAATAAGGTGTTATTAGGGGTTTTCTTAAGCTCAGAGCGGTTGTTATGGGGCTGATATCCTTTAATTGCAGCTATAATATCGTCAACCGGAACACGAAAGTAAATTCCCAGGGAAATGGCAGAGCAAACATTGGAAAAGTTATAATCACCGGTTAGCTGAGTCTTTATCAGATGATCATTAAAGCGAATAGACAGATAACCATTATCATCCGTTGGGCCTAGCTCAAAACAATAAGGCGAAGGTTCTTCTGTACCAAAGAATATTTTCTGGGCTATACCACCGGACTTTTCTATTTGTAGGGGATCATCAGAGTTGATGAGTGCCTTTTTGTTATTGTTACTCAGATAGTCATATAATTCGCTCTTTCCTTTTATTACACCCTCAACTCCGCCAAAACCTTCGAGGTGAGCTTTACCATAATTGGTAATATAACCGAGATCAGGTTGTGAAATAGTACAGAGGAACTCAATTTCTTTTTGATGGTTAGCTCCCATTTCTACAATGGCAATTTCATGCTCCTGAGAAATTGATAATATAGTTAAAGGAACACCAATATGATTATTCAGGTTTCCATTGGTAGCAATAGCATTAAATCTTTTGGCTAATACGGCATACATAAGCTCTTTAGTAGTGGTTTTACCATTACTGCCAGTTAAGCCAATTACGGGTATTTTGAGTTGAGCACGATGGTACCGGGCCAGTTCCTGCAGGCAGACAAGCGTATTATCTACCAGTATGCAGTTATCAGCAAGATATTCCGGTTCATCTATAACAGCTAGTGTAGCACCATTTTTAACGGCCTTTTCAGCAAAAGCATTACCGTTAAAATTTTCTCCTTTAAGAGCAAAGAAAATATTACCCTTGGTAATCTTACGGGTATCAGTATTTACTCCAGTAGAGTCGAGGTAAGCGCGGTAGAGGTTTTTAATATCCATAAAGAAAAAGTCCCGATTTAATCGGGACTAATTTCTTAATTATATCGATACCTCTTGAATTTGTCTCGTTTGGGTTTTTCAGGTTCCTTATCACGCTTGTCATCCAGATTTTGAAAGCCTAGTTTATCCATGGCACAGCGGAATCCTATGTAGTCAGTTGCCTGGTCTTCTTCAAGGTGTCTCCGGGTACCGGGACTCAACCAGTAAGCACGGTCTTTCCAGCTACCTCCTTTAAATATACGGGAGGTATTACCGATTAAGGTAGTTTGTGAATACTCATACATCAAAGGTTGACCTTCTTCAACGTCTTGATCATAGTATATACTGCTTTCCTGATCTCCATCGAGATAATCCCTATAATCGGAATAGTTATAATTTCTCCTGTTCAGATTTTCTTCTTCAGTTACCGAACGTATAGGTAGCTCTCCGGGTAATCTTACAATACTGCTGTCATTTTCATACTGAGGCTCCTGTAGAACTTCTAAGGCGCCAATACCCTGGTAATCGTCATCGAATGTAGTGAACTGATTACCACGATAGGGGTTGAGATCTGTCATATCCTCACCAGATAAGGGACGATAAACATCCAATACCCATTCAGCAACATTGCCTGCCATATCGTAGAGTCCAAAATCATTAGGAGGGTAGAATTTCACTTGCATAGTGTATTGAGCCTGGTCATTTAGCCAACCACCAAGACCCATATAATCTCCCCGGCCTCTTTTGAAGTTAGCCAGCATATTACCCCTTTCTTTTTTATCGGGATTACGGGTTGAACTGCCCGACCAGGTATATTTATTACCTTCTACAGTACGGTTAAATACACGTGCACCCTGGTTGGCATAAGCAGCATATTCCCATTCTGCTTCTGTCGGCAGGCGGTATTTGGGTAAAAGCATTCCGTCTTCTATTCTAACTGGCCTTCCTTCTTTCCCATAAACGCTGTTGGGGTTATTGTCTTTAAGTCCTTTTTTGTTTTGTTGAGTATAATCCTGGGGACGATACAAATACACTTCAGTGTTGAAGTGATCGGCATCCTGTTGGTCGGGAAATTCATTGAAGACACCCTCATCAATCAGAATTTGCTCATTTACCCGGTCGGTTCTCCATGAACAAAATTTCATAGCCTGTATCCAGTTCACGCCTACTACCGGATAGAAATTATAGGCAGGATGGCGAAAATAATTTTCAACCATGGCCTCATTATAAGAGAGTTTATCTCGCCATACCAAAGTATCGGGCAGGGCAGAACGGTATATTTCAGGATAGTAGTCTATATCAAAAACTCTTTTTAACCAGTACAGGTACTCCCGGTAGTCTACATTGGTAACTTCATTTTCGTCCATATAGAACGATTGTACTGTAACCTGGCGGGGAATGTTATTCCAGTCTTTGTAGAAATCTTCTTCTACTCTTCCCATGGTAAAGGTTCCACCTTCAACAAAAACCAGTCCTGGACCGGTTTCCATACCATCGTATTTGAGATTTACAGTAAACCCCCCGTTCTTACTTTCATTGTACTTCCAGCCGGTAGTGTTACTGGATTTATTGCTGCATGATGCTGCAATAAATAAAATTGCTAGGGCAACAGGAAGGTTCAATATCTTTATAAAACTTCTGGCTTTCATAATCCTTAACGAGCTTTCTTTAATCTATCAAACTAAAATTTAGGACACTTTATTGCATTGTACTGCTTCTTTCTTACTCTGCATTTAAACAGATAGGAAAGTGAAACTTCATGTGCTCCTCCAAATGAATTGGAAAGAGAATTAACGGTAATATCGTAGCTGTAACCAATCCTCCAGGCTGCTTCCTCGGGGGAATACCCCAATAGCAATACAATAGCATCAGGGTTATTAGTACTGCTGCGAAAGCCCAATCCTCCTGAAAGAGCTCCGCGATTAAAGGCCATGCTGGTAGTGATCTGATTATTGGGACCCTGTGATTGGTATACAATATTGGGAAGAAGATAATTCTGCATACTGTTGTGTAAGCGTTTCCTGCCTAAAGGAATCGTAAATCCCGTATGGGCTGTGATCTTCATAGGTAGTTGGTCCTGCGTAAAAAAAGCAATGTCAGGCTGGGTGAGGTGATTTAAAGCAATACCAATGTAAAACCTTTCGGTATATCCTATAAAACCGGTTGACACATCAAAATTGGTAACGGTATTTTGTCCGGGAGGTACTTCTGCGGTTGTGCGCACAAAGCCAAAAAACGGCTCAATTTCATCGGGAAAGTTCAAATTATCCCAGTTCAAACCATTCTGCCTTAAAGTAGCTTGAAAACCGGCAAGAAGAGAAAATTTTCTGGAGACTTTAAGATGATAAGAATAGATCCCGCTAATTTCAGTTGTAGTAAGAGAGCCATTACCTGCATTATCGCGAAGAGCTAGAATCCCTATTCCTCCATTTAAGCCGTCAAAATACTGGTCGTATGAAGCAGAGTAAGTTTGATAAACTCCATAGATCGGATATTGATTCCTGTAGTTTAAATTCACCTTTGGGCAGCGGTCTACACCTGCGAAAGCAGGATTCAGATAAAGGGGATTAGCATAATATTGGCTAAAGTGCGCATCCTGACTTTTCAAATCTGTTAAAGGCACCAGAATGAGACTAATAGCTAATATAGTTAGTAATTTCCTACCCATCCTTATTAGGAGTTTTCAAGTCACAATAATACAAATAATTAACAGATATTTACAGCCCCTTAACCACTATCAGACAGAAAAGGAGAATAACAAATAAAGTCAAAATTTTGTTAACTACTCATTAGAGAACTCAAATTGGAGTGAAAAATTTTGCGAAAACTAATTTTCAATAATACAGTTATCACTTTTACGTTTGTTTACCGTAATTCAGAAACCTATATGATAAGATACCTTAAAATAGTGGCTGCGGTTATTTTAACCTGCTTTTTTAGTTTAAACTGGACTTTTGCACAAACATTCAGCGGTATCATTGAATGGGAAGAACCCCAACTTCAAGATCCGGTACATAAGCTATTTTCACCTTCATTCAAAGGAAAGAACTGGAGGCTGGACAAGCCCGCGGCACCTATTTATTGCAATGAAGTGCCCTGGCAGGGAAGCAGTGAAGTGAAGCTTGTTTTTTCAAATATCGGTTTTACGGATCCCCTACCTTCTGAGTTGGCGGCCATTAAGCAAATGGAGTTAAAAACCAGACCTGAAATAGAGGCTCAGGTAACAACGGTAAACGGAAGACGCATAATTAACTATTGCTTTTATCCTTATATCAGTCAAAATGGGCAAATAAAAAAAATTGCAACGTATTCCATTTCTGTACAACCTGTCGTAACAAATACAGATTCCAATAGAAAAGCAAAGTCCAGTGTAACTTCATCAGTACTTTCTGCCGGTAACTGGCATAAAATATCTGTAACGGAAACAGGTATGCATAAGATTACAGCGGGTTATTTAACAGATAACAACATCAGCGAAACTCCGCCATTAGTTTCAAGTATCAGAATTGTAGGTAATGGCACCGGTATGTTACCTGAGAATAATAGTGCAGACAGGCCGGAAGATCTTTTAAACGTACAATTTAAAATATACGATAATAATTCAGACGGCATTTTTAATAATAATGATTACCTCCTGTTTTTTGCCAGGGGGCCACATAATTGGACATACAATAGCAACGCGGGTCGTTACAGGCATCAAATGAATATATACCGCGATAAAAACTTCTATTTCATATCTGCCGATGCAGGACCGGGTGCCGGAGTCGCACCACGCCCTTTTACCGGTACGCCCAGTATCCAGGTAAGTTCCTTTGACGATTATCAGTATGTGGAAGATGAAACCTACAATCTAGTTGGTACAGGACGCCAATGGGTGGGTGATGTCTTTGACTTCACCTTGAGTTATAATTACAGTTTTAGTTTTCCGGATTTAGATTTGTCCAGCCCGGTACTTTTGAGGTCTAATGTTGTGGGCAGATCTTCCCAATCCAATACTTTTATTACATGTGCTTATGGAGGAGCGAATGTGCTCACGAATACCATACCTGCGTATAATCCGCAAGCCTTATATCCCGATTTTGTGAAAAGGAGTGATGAAAGTGCCAGCTTTTCAGCAGCCTCAGATAATATTACCCTGACCTTAACCTTTAATAATTCTGCTAATCCTGCTGCCATTGCCTGGCTCGACTTTTTAGAGATACAGGTAAGAAGAAATTTAGTGTTTAGAAATAAACAATTATTTTTCAGGGATCAGGCTTCCGTTGGTGCAGGTAATATAGCTCAATTCAATATTAGCGGAGTACAATTGGCTATAGAAATTTGGGATGTAACCGATCACAATGACGTTTTCAATGTAGGAGGCTCAATAAACGGAGGTACTTACACTTTTACTGCTTCTGCCGCTGAGTTGCGGGAATATGTAGCTTTTAATGGTGCTGACTTTCCCGAGCCGTCTTATGAGAATTCCATAGAAAATCAAAACCTGCACAACTTAGATCCCACTGAAATGCTTATCATTTCCCACTCAAAATTTATACCGGCAGCAGAAAGGCTCGCGGATTTTCATATTAATAATGATAATATATCAACTACAGTGATAGATGTGGAGGAAGTGTATAATGAGTTTAGCTCAGGAGGCCAGGATATAACTGCTATCAGGGATTTTGCCAAAATGCTTTATGACAAACCCAATGGGAATCAGTTTAAATACCTGCTCCTTTTTGGTGATGCATCTTATGATTATAAGGATAGGTTGAGTAATAACAACAACTACGTACCTATTTGGGAATCAACAGCTTCCTTTAGTTTAGGTAGCTCCAGCATCACAGACGACTACTATTGTTACCTCGATGATAACGAGGGTGCTAATCTGGTTGGGGTGGATATGGATATAGCTGCAGGCCGTATTCCCAGCGAATCTGTTGGCCAGGCTGAAAGCTATGTCGATAAAGTAATAAGTTACGCTTCAGGTAATAATCGCTTTGGCGATTGGCGCAATAAAATATTGTTGATGGCCGATGATTTAGATGAAAGGTGGGAAACTACTTTTGTGGTAAGTTCCGAATTGCTGGAAGCCAGGGTGAAAAACGCTTCAGATTGTTTTAACGTAGAGAAGATTTACACAGATGCCTATCAACAGGTTTCTACCACCGGAAGCGAGTCTTACCCCGAAGCCCGGAGCGAAATGTTCCGGAAAATCCAGCAAGGTAATCTCGTAACCAATTATATAGGACACGGGGGCGAAATTGGGCTATCTTCAGAAAGGCTAGTCCAACTCTCAGATGTAAACGGCTGGACCAACCTAGAAAATATGCCGCTTTTTATAACTATTACCTGTGAATTTTCCCGTTTGGATGATCCTAAGAGAGTAAGTGCCGGAGAACAACTTTTGTTGAATCCAGAAGGGGGATCCATAGCTTTGATATCTACAACCCGGGTAGTAGGGGCAGACCCTGCGATCTCACTTAATAAGGCTGTTTTTGATACTCTTTTGTCACGGCCTAATAATCAACCTTTAACATTGGGTGAAATTGTCAGGGATGCTAAAAATAAAGTACGTAATGATGGCACTAAACTCAAATTTTCCTTATTGGGTGATCCTGCCATACGTTTAGCCATCCCTTACTACCAGGTTCAAACCAATACTATTAATGGAATTGACGTTAATAGCGGTGATTTAGATACGCTTAAAGCACTGAGTAAGGCAAGGGTTACAGGCCAGGTGAATGATCTCTCGGGGCAAAAGATTTCTGATTTCAATGGTATACTCAGCGTTTCAGTATTTGATAAAAATACTACTAGAAGTACCCTGGATAATGATGGTGTTGGGGTGAAGCTCGACTTCAATCAGCAGAATAGTCTTATTTACCGGGGGAAAGCTGAAGTAAAAGATGGTGATTTTTCATTTGAATTCAGAGTTCCCAGAGACATATCATATAATTTTGGTAAGGGCCGTTTTAGCTATTATGCCGATAATGGTGAAGTTGATGCACTGGGTTGCGATGAATCAGCCTATGTTGGCGGTTTAGATGAAAATGTTCCGGATGATAACCAGGGGCCTGAAGTACAACTGTTTATGAATGATGAATCATTTGTAAGAGGAGGTATCACCGATGAAAATCCTGAAATATATGCTATCATATCAGATTCTTCAGGGATAAACACTACAGGCAATGGGATAGGGCACGATCTACTTGCAGAATTGACTTATGGTGAGAATGAAGAGTCTTATGTAGTAAATGAATACTATGAGTCAGACCTGAACAGCTACAAATCAGGGAAAGTGCGTTATCCTCTTTTTAGGCTAAACTCTGGTGAACACAAAGTGAGTCTCAGAGTTTTTGATACGTACAATAACTTTAGTGAGGCCAGAACAGAATTTATAGTGGAAGAGTCAGAAGAGTTGGCGCTGGAAAGGGTGCTGAATTACCCCAACCCCTTCACTAATTACACGGAATTCCAGTTTGAGCATAACAGGGCCAATCAGCCCTTAGAGGTGCAGGTTCAAATATTTACTGTTTCCGGTAAACTGGTAAAGACCATTAACAGAGCTATTAATACTGCTGGTAATAGAGTTACGGGTATTGCCTGGAACGGTTTAGACGATTATGGTGACAAAATTGGTAAAGGCGTGTATGTTTACCGGGTAAAAGTTCGTTCGGTCCTCGATAATAGTCAAGCTGACCAATACGAAAAACTGGTTATCTTGCGTTAACTTCCTTTTTGAAGGAATAAATATATTTTTGCACCTCCTAATTAATAAGAATGAAAAAGTTTTCGGCTTTATTTCTGTTGTGTTTTACAGCAAGTAATCTTCTAGCCCAGCCACAAATCAATACTGATAGTGATTATTTTAATGAACTCAGAAGTATCAGCACGGCTGTACCGATCATCGCTGTATCTCCAGACTCACGGGCCGGTGGAATGGGTGATGTTGGAGTAGCTTCTGATCCCGATGCCAACTCTATATATTGGAATCCCGCTAAGCTGGCCTTTTTGGGAAAGGGAACCAGCAGCCTGGCACTTTCTTATACACCTTGGCTCAACAGAATAGTGAATGATATTAACTTGGCTTATCTTTCTTATGCCTTTGCGCTGGACGACCGTCAGGGAGCAGCAGTGGCCATGAGGTATTTTTCTCTGGGCGATATCAATTTTACAGATGAGAACAATAATCCAATGGGTGTTTTTAGCCCCTATGAATTTACTCTAAACGGTGCCTATGCCTTGAAACTAAGTGATAATATGTCTTTGGCTGTAGGTTTGCGCTATATCTTTAGCGATCTGACTCAGGGGCAGATAGTAGCAGGCCAGGAAACAAAGCCGGGTCAGTCTTTTGCAGCAGATATAGGCTATTATTACCGCAGCCGAGAGTACAACATGGAAGGAGGTATGAAACAATCCTTCGCAGCCGGGGTCAATATTTCTAATATTGGCGGAAAGATTTCTTACTCCAATGATGCCAATAGCGATTTTATTCCTACGAATTTAAGACTGGGAGGAGCCTACAACCTTCGATTTGATAAATACAACAGATTAAGCTTCTTACTCGACTTTAACAAGCTATTGGTTCCATCGCCAGAAGTTGTAGAAGGAGAGGAAGAAGATATTAACGGAAATGGTATTCCTGGTGAGTCACTAGGTAACGAAGACGTTACTGCCTTTGAAGGTATTTTTCAATCCTTTAGCGATGCCCCCGGTGGATTCAGGGAAGAAATGGAAGAAATCAACATTAATGTGGGAGCAGAGTTTTGGTACGATGATCGTTTTGCCTTGCGTGGCGGCTATCAGTATGAAGATGATCAAAAAGGAGGCAGACAGTATTATACTTTAGGCCTGGGACTTCGTTATAACGTATTCGGATTAGACTTTGCCTATCTTATTCCGGCATCAGCTACTGTGCGAAGCCCGCTCGAAAACACACTTCGCTTTACCCTTATTTTCGATTTTGAAAGTTTTGCCGATCAGGAATAATTGTTTGAATGAATAAGATTACCGTATCGGTAGAACTCAGCGAATTTTCACCCGGGGAAATGACCCCTTTGTATAAGGATTTAGTTGAAAAAGCTAAAGAAGCAATTAAGGGCAGTTATTCTCCCTACAGTAATTATCCGGTAGGGGCAGCAGTTCTTCTTTCTGACAATACTATAATATTAGGCAGCAACCAGGAAAATGCAGCCTATCCTTCTGGCTTATGCGCTGAACGAACAGCCCTCTTTTATTCATCCTCACAATATCCCTTAGAAAAGATAAAAGCCATAGCCGTGACAGTGGCTAGGTCTTCTGAGGAGTATCCCTTTCCCTGTGGATCCTGTTTACAGGTTATTAGTGAGTATCAGTCTAAACAAAATCATCCGATTGACATTATTCTTATTCATCCTGATAAGGATAGCGTACTTTTGGCTAAGGGGGTAGAAAACTTGCTTCCTTTTGCTTTTAAAAAACAACATTTGTCAAATACCTAATTAAGGAGGCATTTTATTATAAATTTGCCTCAGTTTGAAAAAACAGACTCATTCATGCCAAAAAAGAAAATTACCAAAGAAGTCTACCTCAAATGGTATGAGGATATGCTTTTTTGGAGAAAGTTCGAAGACAAAGCATCAGCCCTTTACATCCAACAGAAAATTAGAGGATTCCTCCATTTATATAATGGCCAGGAAGCTGTTTTAGCAGGTTCTCTTTATGCTATGCAGGAAAATGATCGCATGATTACAGCATATCGAAACCATGTACAACCTATCGGTATGGGAGTAGATCCCAGAAAGATAATGGCTGAGCTGATGGGTAAAAAAACGGGAACATCTAATGGGAAAGGTGGTTCCATGCATATGTTTAGCAAGGAACATAATTTTTTTGGTGGTCACGGTATTGTTGGAGGACAAATTCCTTTGGGTGCAGGTATAGCCTTTGCTGATAATTTTAAAGGAAATGATAGTGTAACCCTTTGTTATATGGGTGATGGAGCAGTACGTCAGGGATCTTTCCACGAAACCATGAACCTCGCTATGTTGTGGAATCTTCCCGTGGTTTTCATTATTGAAAACAATGGTTATGCAATGGGAACCAGTGTAGAGCGTTCGGCCAATCATACTGAGATGTGGAAGCTAGGCCAAGGCTATGAGATGCCTTCACGCCCTGTAGATGGCATGGACCCCACTAAAGTTTATGCAGAAGTACAAAAAGCAGTCGATAAAGCTCGTAAAGGAGAAGGACCCACTTTGTTAGAAGTAAGGACGTATCGCTACAAAGGGCACTCTATGAGTGATGCTCAACCATATCGAACTAAAGATGAGATTGCAGAATACCAGAAAAGCGATCCTATAGGTATAGTAGAAAAAATTATCAGGGAAAAGGAATACGCAACAAATGAAGAGTTAGAAGAGATTGACCAAAGAGTAAAGGATTTGGTAAATGAGTGTGTTAAGTTTGCCGAAGAATCTGATTTTCCCGATCCCGAAGACCTTTACCAGGACATTTACACCCAAAGAGATTATCCGTTTATAAGAAACCATTAAA
The DNA here is from genome assembly GCA_028277105.1 of Owenweeksia sp. Lineage (GTDB taxonomy): Bacteria > Bacteroidota > Bacteroidia > Flavobacteriales > Schleiferiaceae > JANQHO01. Next base: position 10,804 of record JANQHO010000112.1, read on the forward strand.
AAGATAGATCAGCATGGCTGAAGTAGTGAATATGCCCCGTCTTAGCGATACCATGGAAGAAGGAACCGTGGCTAAATGGCACAAGAAAGTCGGAGATAAAATAAATGAAGGAGACTTATTGGCTGAGATAGAAACTGATAAAGCCACTATGGACTTTGAGGCTTTTCAGGAGGGAACCCTGTTACATATAGGTATAGAAGAAGGTGAAACCGCTCCGGTAGATGCTATATTGGCTATATTGGGAGAGGAAGGCGAAGACGTTGAAGCACTTTTAAAAGGAGGAGGCGTAAAAAAGGATAGCGATTCCATTGAAAAAGCTACCGATTCAGACCAAGAGGCTCAAAAAGAAGACAGTCCTACCGCTGACCAGGCAAGCTCCTCTGAACCAGAGGAGCAAGCAGTGGAGTCAAAAAATGGCGAAAGACTAAAAGCTTCTCCCTTAGCTAAAAAATTGGCCCAGGAAAAGAACATCGATATTCACAAAGTAAAGGGAAGTGGAGAAGGGGGACGTATCATCAAGCGTGATATTGATAACTATAAGGAAGAAATAGTAGCACCTACCTCTCAAGTACAAGCTGTACCTGGTGTGGAATACGAAGATCACAATATTTCGCAAATGCGGAAGACGATCGCAAGGCGTCTTTCTGAATCTAAATTTAGTGCTCCGCATTTTTACCTTACCCTCGACATCGATATGGAGCAGGCCATTAAGGCCCGAAAAGCCATTAATGAGATAGCAGAGCAAAAGATCAGCTTCAATGATATAATTATTAAAGCTGTTGCCGTAGCCCTGAAAAAACACCCACAGGTAAACAGCAGTTGGTTAGGCGACAAGATAAGAGTAAACCATAATATTAATATAGGTGTGGCCGTGGCCGTAGATGAAGGCCTTTTAGTTCCGGTAGTTCGTAATGCCGATCAAAAAGGTTTGAGTACTATTAATGCCGAAGTAAGAGACTATGCAGAAAGGGCCCGTAATAAAAAGTTACAACCCGAAGAGTGGGAAGGCAATACCTTTACTATATCTAACCTGGGAATGTATGGTATAGAAGAATTTACAGCTATTATTAATTCACCAGATAGTTGTATTATGGCAGTAGGTGCTATAAAGGAAGTGCCTGTAGTTAAAAACGGAGAAATAGTTCCGGGTAATGTTATGCGTATTACCCTTTCCTGTGATCATAGGGTAGTAGACGGTGCTACCGGTTCTGCTTTTTTACAAACGTTCAAAGGTATTATCCAGAATCCTATCAACATGCTTATTTGATCTGTAACTGTAACAATACATAAAAAAAGCCCTCAAAGAGGGCTTTTTTTAATTTCACAACTATGAAAAATGTCATTATAACCGGTGCAAGTAAAGGTATCGGCTATCAAACCGCCTTTAAATTTGCTGAACAAGGTCATAAAGTCCTCGCAGTAGCCAGGAGTATAGAAAGATTGAAAAAATTAAAAGAGTCAGTCAGAAAATTTTCAGGAGAACTCGAAATAAAAGCAGTTGATATCACTAAAGAGGAAGGACGGCAATCTATATATGCCCATTTCAAAAAGGTTGATATACTAATACACAATGCAGGTTATTTGGTAAATAAACCCTTTACTGATATCTCTGCCGCTGAATTACAAAAAGTGTATGACGTTAATGTTACTGTACCTTTTCTTCTCAGTCAGTTATTGCTGCCCAAACTGGCAGTTAATGCCCATGTTCTGATAATTAGTAGTGTAGGAGGGGTTACCGGCACCCAAAAGTTTCCAGGCTTGTCAGCCTATAGTAGTAGCAAGGCAGCAGCAGCATGTTTGGCAGAATGCTTACAGGCCGAATACAGCGATACGGATATTAGTTTTAATGCGTTGGCTTTAGGAGCCGTTCAAACTGAAATGTTGAGCAAAGCCTTTCCCGGTTATCAGGCTTTGGTTACCTCAAGTCAGATGGCAGAATACATTTACGGTTTTGCGCTTAACGCCCCTGCCACTATTAGGGGAAAAGTACAATTGGTAAGTAGGTCTAACCCTTAAGCTTGAAAATATTAACCACGTTATCAATGTCTTAAAACTCCAGGTAAAAAAAAGGTAAAAGGTATTTGCAGGAATCAAAAACTACCATACATTTGCCGCCCCATTCGAGATAAGAATGGGAGTTCTTTAACAAAGTGTTATCAGAGGAAGATAGTTGATCGAAAGGCTATGTAAAGAGAGTGTTAATAAAAAAGCATTTAAACTTTTTGTAGTTTATTTCCCTGATGTATCTTTGCCCTCCTGTTTTGAGTAATTAAAACAAAGAGGATTAAAAAAATCCTGATTAAGGTTGCACGTATTGAAATTAGTTTTACATTTGCAGCCCCAAATTAATCACGGGAATAGTTCTTAAAAATATTGTAAAGAAAGAAGGTAAGTGAAAACCTCGTCCTTTGAGCTTTTACAATTCAAACAATCTTACAACGGAGAGTTTGATCCTGGCTCAGGATGAACGCTAGCGGCAGGCCTAACACATGCAAGTCGAACGGTAACAGATCTTCGGATGCTGACGAGTGGCGCACGGGTGCGTAACGCGTATGCAATCTGCCTCTATCTGGAGAATAGCCCGGAGAAATTCGGATTAATACTCCATAATATCTCAATTTCGCATGTTTTTGAGATTAAAACTTCGGTGGATAGAGATGAGCATGCGTCCTATTAGCTTGTTGGTGAGGTAACGGCTCACCAAGGCTGCGATAGGTAGGGGGCCTGAGAGGGTAGTCCCCCACACTGGT
>JANQHO010000067.1 GCA_028277105.1 Owenweeksia sp.
AAATCAGGCTATAGCTCCTAACTAGAGTGTCCATGGTTCACTTTCTCCTTTTCCCTTTTTCACCTTCTAAAATTAACGGACAAGTCTAAAGGAGTGTCATAGCTCAGCAGGGATGTATAGAAGGATACTAATATTTTTAATCTAACCTTATGATATTTTTGCCAGAATCAAAACTCTGGACAATAAATCAGCAGGTTGCGAACCTCAAATAAAACAGAACTTCGGTCTTCAGACTACTGACTTCGGACTAAAAAGACATGCTAAAAATTGCCTACTCGCCCATCTATCACCACCCCTTACCACCCGGTCATCGCTTTCCCATGGAAAAGTATTCTCTGTTGCCCCAGCAGTTACTTTACCAGGGTATAGTAAGTGAAGATAGTTTCTTTGCCCCTTCTCTCCTGTCCGAAGCGCAGATCCTGCGCACCCACACGGCAGAATATTGGCAAAAGCTCAAAACCCTGGGCCTCAATAGGCAGGAAGAACGCAAAACCGGTTTTCCCCTCTCTGCCCGACTGGTAGAAAGGGAACGCATTATTTGCCAGGGTACGATTGACAATTGTCAATACGCTCTAAAACAAGGGGTTTCCATGAACATAGCAGGTGGCACCCACCATGCTTACGCCAACCGGGGCGAAGGCTTTTGCCTGCTCAACGATATAGCAATAGCCGCCCATTGGCTGCTGGATAACAACTTAGCACAACAAATATTGGTAATAGACTTGGATGTACACCAGGGTAACGGTACGGCCAGTATAATGGAAAAAGAGCCTCGAGTGTTTACCTTTTCCATGCACGGAGCAAAAAATTATCCGCTACACAAGGAGCAATCGGATCTGGACATAGAATTGGCAGACGGAACGGACGACAAAACCTACCTCGATATTTTAACTAAAACTTTAACCCGGTTATGGGATGAAGTACAACCAGATTTTGTGATCTTTCAAAGTGGAGTAGATGTATTGGGATCGGATAAATTGGGGCGTTTGGGTTTAAGCCTCAAAGCTTGTAAAGAAAGGGACAAGATGGTATTGGAATTTTGTTATCAAAATGGTTTACCTGTAATTATCAATATGGGAGGCGGTTACAGTGAAAAAATTGCCATTATTGTAGAAGCCCACGCCAATACCTACCGGCTGGCGCAAGAGGTTTGGTTCTAGTTGGGAAGTTTATTTCGACACCAACGTCAAAATTTATATAATATATAGCTGTATCAAAAATGAAGATCATTCAATCAAATCTGGAACAGATAAAAGCCTGGCGTAATAACTATTTCCGTTCGCTAACTCTCTTCCAGGAACTCTACCTCGAATTAATGATAATTGATTCTGATCATTACCTGCTGCAAGAAAGCAACACAACAATAGGATATGCCATTTGTAGAAGAGATGGCATATTGATCGAATTCTATCTGCTCGATGCAACCGTGCCCGAGTGTTCTGTTTATTTTAAACAGGTCATCGAAGAGTTGTCGGTTAAAAATGTGTACTGTAAATCTTTTGATCACCTGCTGTTGAATTGCTGTTTACTCCAGTCCTATCCTTACTCCCTGCTGGGTGTATTGTACCGGGATCATCACATCCAGAGGAGCCAAACCAATACCGATCTCATCATGAAGAGGGCTGATAGATCATCAGTTGAATGGATAATGAAACAGGATGATACAATTAAAGAACTATTCGAAACTGAAGATCAGCTCAGGCTTTTTATTCAGAACGATGATGTGTTCCTGTTTTTGATCAACGATCGGTTGGTTGGCTGCGGAACGGTACTCAAAACACATAAAGATTGGGATTTTTGCGACCTTGGTGTATGGGTACATTCCCGATTCCGGAAACGAGGAATAGCTACCTCCATTCTGTCAAAACTCAGGCTTTTTGCAGTAGAAAAAGGATTGACCCCAAGTTGCGGCTGTGCTATAGATAATATCGCTTCGCAAAAAGCCATAGAAAAAAGTGGCTTCATCAGTAAGTACAAATTGATAAGTTTCAAAGTAAGTAGACTTTAAATCGAAATAGCTAAGGTGATTTCAGCAAACGATTATGAAAGCCTTTGAGGGCTTAACGTTGCGAAATAGATATAAATTTGGTTTCTTTAGGGAAACCAATCTCAATTAAAAGGGTGGTTCAGCTCTCTGTTTCAAATTGAAGTAGAGACAACCACGGGCTTAGCCAAACCCTCATATATCGCTACATGGGCGAGCATCAGGTAAATATCAATATCAACAATGAAGCAAGGGCCAACTTTATCCGTCATTTGCTGGACGATATCAAAGCACTGGAATTCTTGCTGGAGCATAAGCTCATCGAGAGTGACATTATCCGGATAGGGGCCGAGCAGGAATTTTGTTTGATTAACGAAAACTGGCGGCCTTCTGTCAAAGCCATGGATGTGCTCAATGCTGTAAACGATCCGCATTTCACCACCGAATTAGCGCGTTATAATCTCGAGATCAACCTCGATCCTTTTGAACTGAAAGGGGATTGCTTTAGCCGGGTAGAGAAGCAACTTACCGCTTTATTGAACAAAGCCCGGCTGGCAGCCAAAGAGCACCAAAACAGAATACTCCTAACCGGTATATTGCCCACCATAACCAAAAATGAACTTCAGCTCGATTTTATGACTCCTCATCCCAGGTACCGGGCTCTGAACAATATGCTAAGAGAGCTGAGAGGCAGTGACTTTAACCTCAATATCACCGGAGTGGATGAGCTCACCATCACCCACAACTCTGTACTCTTTGAAGCCTGTAACACCAGCTTTCAAATGCACCTGCAAATTGCCCCTGACGATTTTATAGCAAGCTATAACTGGGCTCAGGCTATCTCAGGCCCTGTTTTAGGGATATGCGCCAATTCCCCCCTTCTGTTGGGGCGTGAACTCTGGAGCGAAACCCGTATCGCTCTGTTTAAACAGAGCATTGACACCCGCAGCTCTTCTTATGCCCTTAAAGACCAGCAAGCGAGGGTAACCTTTGGCGATTCCTGGGCCAGCGGCAACATAGCCGATATTTTCAAACATGAGATGTCCCGTTATAAGGTCATACTGGCAAAAGACATCCAAACCAACTCAGTGGAAGAACTGGAAAAAGGCCGTATCCCAAAACTTCCGGCCCTATGCCTGCACAACGGCACCATTTACCGTTGGAACAGGCCATGTTACGGGGTGGGAGGCGGTAAGGCTCATGTGCGGATCGAAAACAGGTATATTCCTGCTGGCCCTTCTATTATAGACGAGATGGCCAACTTCGCCTTTTGGGTGGGTTTAATGAGGGGGCGGCCGGCAGAGTTCGACCATATGCCCTCCCAAATGGACTTCCGGGATGCCAAATCCAATTTTATTAAAGCCGCCAAAACGGGAAAAGAATCCATGCTGAAATGGATGGGAAAACCTATCTCGGTGTCGAAACTGGTTTTGAATACGCTGCTTCCCATCGCCTATGAGGGCTTGGAAAAATCAGGTATCGATAAAAGCGATATAAATCGCTTGCTCAGCATCATAGAAAAGCGGGTGGCTGGTAACTCCGGAACCCAGTGGATGGTAAAAAACTACCGTCAACTTCGCAGACAGATCAAACAGGACGACGCCCTGTTGGTACTCACAAAAAATATGTATACCCGTCAATTGGAAAATAAACCTGTGCATGAATGGCCTGAGGCCACACCTGCCTTAAATGCCCACGAAGCCGCTTCCCTGGTGGGTCATATTATGTCTACCCAATTGTTTACCGTTAATGAGAATGACCTGGCTGAACTGGCCACCAGTGTGATGCTTTGGAAAAATATCCACCATGTACCGGTAGAAGATAATTCAGGCAGGCTAACCGGCCTTCTCACCTGGACCCACATGAAGCGTTTTCGCGAAAAGCAGGGGCATAGCGCAGCGGGAAGGGTAGCCGAAATAATGACCCGGAAAGTATTGACTGCCCAAACAGATACCAAAATCAAAGATGCCATTGCACTGATGAAGAAAAACGAAATAGGCTGTTTACCCGTGGTGCAGGACGATCATCTGGTGGGCATTATTACTATTAAAGACTTATTACCTTTCGATCATGGTGAAAGTGCACAGTAAAGCACTGGACAAGACTATTGAGGTAAGCCGTGTGATCGACCATATCAGTGGAGTACAGCCCGGTCCTTGTTTAATTTTTACAGGTGGTATACACGGTAACGAGCCTTCAGGGGTATTTGCCCTGTATAAAGTTGCCCGGGAAATACGGGAAAACAATCTGCCTTTAAAAGGAGACTTTTATGCCCTTAGTGGCAACCTGTGGGCGCTGGAAAGAGGTGAACGCTTCCACCGGCAAGACCTTAACCGCTTATGGACAAAAGAACACATAAAAGCTCTGGCACTAAATGGCTCATCTCCTGAAAATGAGGATATAGCCCAACTGGCAGCCCTCAATGACATCTTGCAAAAGATCCTCCATAAAAAGGATGGCCCCTTTTATTTCATGGACCTTCACACTACTTCCAGTGATACCGTTCCTTTTTTAACCGTAAACGACAGCTTGCTCAACCGCTGGTTTACCGAACAGTATCCGGTGCCTAAAATACTGGGCATAGAGGAATACCTGGATGGACCTTTGCTCAGTTACCTCAACGAATTGGGTTATGTGGCTTTTGGCTTTGAAGGCGGCCAGCACGATGATATGGCCTCTATTGAAAACCACGTGGCTTTTATATACCTCTCTCTGGTATTTAGTGGAATATTGTCAAAGGAGGTCATCGACTTTGACCATTACTACCGGCAATTGGCCAAATTGTCGATGGATAAATGTGACATTTACGAAATATTCTACCGCTACGGGATAAAACAGGGAGAAAATTTTACCATGCAGCCTAGCTATATGAACTTCCAGCTTGTAAGAAAAGGTGAAAAATTGGCGGAAAGCAACGGACAGCCTGTTAAGGCACCCTACACCTCGCGCATTTTTATGCCGCTTTATCAACCCAAAGGCAATGACGGTTTCTTCACCATACGCAGGATCAAACCTTTTTTCCTCCGCCTGTCGGCTGTTTTGCGAAAATGGCGTTTCGACCGCATATTACCCCTGCTGCCCGGTGTGCGTTGGGCGTCCGGTCAAAAAGAAACCCTTATCGTAGACCGCAGGGTAGCCCGCTTATTTACCAAACAGTTTTTGCATTTATTGGGTTACCGCAATAAACGATTAGACGAAAATCACTTGATCGTGAAAAACCGCGAGGCAGCCTCCAGATATGATGAATACCGCAATGAAGTCTGGCATAAAAATCTGAGGTAAAATGTTTGATAGTGAGGCTTATAAGATAGTTATTCCGTAAGGCCGCCCTTTCCGCAACAGATTTTTTAAATATGCTTTCTTGAAACCGCTCAAGAATATCTTATTTTTATGCAATCATTAACCACTACTCTGTTGTTAATCAAGTAGTATTATTTGTCTAAATTTAAAGCCGCATTTATTATCTCCAAGAATGAAATGGTCTACCAACACCATGCACCTGGATTACAACGAGGAAGAAGACATACTCACAGTAAGGCCGGTGGAAACTTTCAAAGGTCCCGAAACGGAAATACAGTCCAAAGAAAATACCGATAGCGTTATAAGCCGGGTAGGTACCACCCTTAAGGGGTGCCTGGCTTTTTTGCCCTCCCATTACATCAATGCCCGGGCTACCCGCCACTACAGAAACACTTTACCCGATAATCCTATTGCGCTTGTAGGCGATTCCTTTTTTAAGAAAATGATCGGTAATTTTCTGCTGAGCTTTGCCGATAGCAAGCGGCCGATGAAAATTTTTACTAATGAAGAAGAGGCTTTGCAATGGTTAAAAGACCAGATCTCTGAAAGGGATAGCAGTACTGATATGGGGAAAATTTCCCCTTGAAACCCAGTTAAAACACATTTTTTTTCATATTGCTTGCATGAGTATGAAGTCATACATCACCCTGAAGCCAAGCCTCTCATGAAAAAGTATACCATTAAGCCAGGTGATACGCTGGGCAGCATTGCCAAAAGATTTTACAACGACAGCAGTAAATACACCGCTATAGCTGAAGCAAACAACATCAGCGATCCCAACAAAATACAGATGGGACAGGAGCTGATCTTACCAGGCCTGGAAGACCGCAAGGATTTTCTGGCCCGGGCTAAAGCCGCTTTAAAGGTATAGATCCTTTTTTAGCGCCTCAATCAACTAAAAGTACAGCACTCATCTTTAAGTATAGTTTATCACCCTGATATGATAGCTATGGCTAATTCGCTTTATATTGGCAGTAATTGTAAGATCTTGGCCCTTCGGCTACAATGAACAACCCAAAAGTCATTCCGAGTGCTAACGAGGAATCTACAACAGACTCTTCACTCCGTTCAGAGTGACGGGCAGTCTTTTCAGGTCATGCCGGGCGAAGCAAAGCGGAGACCCGGTATCTCATTCTAAGATCACGGGTCTCCGCCCGCGATAAAAAACTCAGGAGACTGCACGTTCCCTTCTGTCAGTCTGAGTGAATTTTGGAGCGAGGCGACAAAATTTGTATCGAAGACTGAGTAAACGTTAACTATTCACCCTTCGACCTGCCTACCGAATAACAGGTACAATCCCGCAAGTTCGGGATACTCAGGATGACTGTACTTTTTTTGTTAAGCCGGCAAAGACTCACCATTTAGACTTTTCTTAAGTCTAACTATATACAAAAAAACTTACCATTTTTCCATATTTAAAGCTTAAATAATTACATTTAGTATTGGTTAGACAAAACCTTTTAATCCAATAGCATTTTCTGTCTAAAATTCATGTATAACCAAACCTTAAATTTTCACACATCATGGGATGGACCAAAAAACCCAATGTGGCCCAGTACAAAGGAGCCAGCTGGGACAACTTTGTTCAAAAAGAATCGAACTGCACCCCCGAACAGGCGCAACGCATAGCCCTGCTCAACCCTGAGATTACCTTCTTTTTCTTTTGCCGCCAGGGCATGGTGCTGGAAGGACAGGTAGAAGAAAAATACGGTACCTTCCAAGCGGGCGATGCCGTTTTCTTTAGCGGAGAGCCCTGGTACGGCAGCGCTCCCCAATGCGATGCCTACGAAAAGACCGGGCTGGCCGTGGCCTACATCAACCCCAAAGACAACCAGCAGTTTGAAGACATTGCCTGCTACGTTGAAGCCGATGGCGTTTCGGCCATTGATGTGGTCTGCATTTTTGGCGGCAATTACGCCAGCGCTGAACTCCCCTACCTCCGGGCCAATAACAACAACCCGCCTACCGACAAACCCTTTAACGAAAACATCCAGAACGTGCTCTCAGCCGGGCTGGTGCAAAAGCTGCAGGAAAAGGGCATCACCGTATTACTCACCATTTTGAACGGTCACGCCCAGGTGGGCTGGTCGGAATTTACTTCGGAACAGGACGCCACCGACTTTGCCAATTACCTGAAAACCGAGGTGATGGATCAATACGGCCTGGACGGTATTGACATAGACGATGAATACAGTGCCGGCACGCCTAACGATACTTCGCTGATCATGGTCACTTCCATTATGAAAAGCATTATGCCGGACAAGCTGATCACCAAAGCCCTTTGGGCCGACTCCCAGTATTTCCAGGCGGAATGGAAGGGCAAAAAACTGGCCGATTTCCTCACCTACGGCTGGGAGATGAGCTATTTCTCCCCTCTTACCCCCGAACAAAGGCTGGGTACTTACGTAAACTGGGGTATGAGCAAAAAACAATTGAGCCTGGGCTTTTCAGCCGAAAACCAGTTTAGCGGCATGTGGCCCACCGTAGGCCCCACTACCATGCAGGTAATGCAAGACGGTTTTGGGGGTGCCATGCTCTTTGCCTTTGAGAACCAACCCGCCAGCCTGGGCGTGATGGGCGATATCGTGAACGCCATTAACGGGCCAGGCAACTGGAATAAAGAATCGGGTTGTGGGGGTTAAATGACAAAATGGCCAGCAATAATAACTGGTATTGAAGATTTAATACCAGTTATTATTATGATCTTCTAGATAATAGCATAAAAAGACCTAATAAAGAAATAATAGCAATTGCGTTTATTCAGACGTTGTGCCCAATGGAAAAAATCAATCAAAATCAAATATTATGACAAAATCAACTATTATCTCGTTAATCTTAATACTGATTGGATTAAATCTCTACGGTCAGGATTCAACAAAAGTTGAAAAACTCAATCAGGACAAACTACAAGAATTGTCTAATGAAATTATTAGTGAACAGGCACGGCTTAAGGAGCAATTACGACAGCTTGAGCAAAACATGCAAACCTCAGATAAACTTAGGGAGGTGCTTGGAGAAGCAAATAAAGCAAGATATATCTCTTATGTATCTACTCTTTCAAATCGTTACGATGCTGGCCAAGAAATCCTGCATCATATAATTAAAGAAACCAATAGTTTTAACCTATCCTTTAGTCAATTAGTTCTGCAAACACAATTTAATAAGCTTATCGATCCAACTACATATTCTGAATTCAATAATGCAATGAATTCAACTTTAGATTTATTAGGAAACCGCAAACCTTTCCCAACTGTCGATGATGTAAACAACCTAAAACAAGAGATCCCAGCATTAGATAACCCCATTATTTCAACCGGGGTTTCAATAGCATCTTTTTTTTTGGCAAAATATCATAAAAGAAAGGATTTGGAAAGCAAAAATTTAAAATCACTTTCATGCGTGCTCTCTTTTACAAATACAACGAAAAAAGATTATGATATACTAATTGGACAATTATATTCTTTAAGCAAAAGACTCGAAAACTACAACTCGGCATCAAAAGAGTTTTTCTCAAGCTATTTAGGTGAAGTAAGTTTTGAAAAAGGCTACACTTCCGATTATCCTGATGAAATTGACCTAGTTGAAGATAAAAAGGTTGAGTTTTTCGAAAGCTTAGCAAAGGAAGGCGATGAAATTGGTATTTTAGGCTATGAGTCAAGTAATGACGATAAAATAACGTATCAGATTGAACAAGTGAAATTTTGGATGAATGAATATGAACTCTTACTTCTAGAAATCAGTGGTTTTATATCAAATTATCGCAAATTTATTGAGGACACCCAAAACAGAGGACAATCAATGTGTTCAAACTTCAACGAAGAAACAGCAGAAATATTTACTGAGATATCTAACCAACTTGAAATTGTTGAAACGAATTTCAATACGGTTTATGTTGAAAATAGAATCCCTACTCCTACAAAAAGAAACTTGTTTGGATTTAATTAATTATCACTTGGCACAACAATGTATATAAAAAATAGGCGAAAGAGTAATTAAATAAAGTTTGTGGCTCTTATTTAATTTTGTGCTTTACGGAAAGTTTTGTGCTTCTCAATCGCCTACTTTTCATATACTAACCGTTAGGCTAAATTGCCTGCGGCACGGAGTATCCACCCCAATACTTCGGGGCTCCCGCCCCTGCTACCACGTGAATATTCACTTCCTGTTTATTTTAAAAATCTGAGCTTTGCCTTAAAACAGCTCTATGAATAAATTGACTCCCTCGCGCTATCCTTCCAGGAGCAGCCGGGATCAGGCGCTGATACGGGAAGTATTGCAGCAAACCCTCTTTTGT
>JANQHO010000125.1 GCA_028277105.1 Owenweeksia sp.
GCTTGCATTTTTATTTATAGTGATTGAAGAGTTCTATTCTAAAATCAATTTCTCGCTATGGGTACCTCCAGCCCATTTCAGCATTATGGAATAAGCACCGGGGCTATTATCTGATAAATCAATTTTTACTTCGGGAGCATAACCTTTTTGAGAAAGAATCAGCTTTCCATTTATATCATATACATCAACCGTAACTTCTTCGAAAACTTTCTCATCTAACTTTACATAAAAGACATCCCTGGAAGGATTGGGAAACACCTCTATAGTCTTATCAACTACCTTCTCATCAACACCAATAAATGCCTTTTTATTATTGGCTTCAAGGTTTTGAATGTCATTGCAATCAATTGTTTTCAAAGAGTTATAAATATGTACTTCAGAATCTGGCCTGGCATCAAACCCATCCAGCAGTTCAACTATTTTCTCTGCGCTAAAATCGCCTGTACCTTCTATAACTGAATAGCTGATCTCCAATGTGGAGAGAGCTTCTTTAGTAGATGAATTCCCAGCTGGCACATTAAGATTAGCAACTTCTTTATACAACTCGCTTTGAAATGAAGGCAAAATATAAGTATCATTATTTTGTATCTGAACATCATTCCAGCCTCTTTGTGCTTGAAATATAGAGCCATAAGCACCTATCTTGATATCGTGAAAGACTCTATCCATTTCAGGATAATTTTCATTAGCATCATTGTCTGGATGGCGATCATATATATAAATCTCAAAATAGCCATTTTCATCTGTTCTTGCTGTAACCGACTGTATTACGGCATCACTGTTTATCTTGTAATCAAAATTAGAGCCCATAACAATTGCTCCAGCAATAGGATTACCATCTTGATCTTCCACAAATCCCTCTAAATGACCAAAATAGGTTACTCCATTTTCAGGACTAAGAAAGCTGTAATTATTTGGCACAGCTCTGCTGGGATTATAATACAGATCATTAACATCATAAGCCGGAGAAGTTGGCCCGTAAGAATAACTGTTATCAATAAGGAGATTTCCATTATAAAAATCGATAAAATCATAAGCAGCCGGTTTTCTATGTGGTACCCAACCAGTATTTACATTGCTTAATACCGGGTTTTCCTCCTTTAAAAGACCATATTTGGAATTCGTTAACCAAACTTCATCATGCAGTATCCACCATGCATATCCCCCTGCATAGGTTTTCTCTTTTATGAAAGGCAGGGTTTTTTGCACAAAATACTGCTGTTCAAGGTGGTCTCCTTCTATTGCTGGAACATCATCAGCAGACTCCTTACTTCTAAAGCCTGTTTCTCCAACTATATAAGGCTTTTTTAAATATTCATCATAAGTGTAAAGAAAGTCAAGATAGCGATCAATGGTGTATTCTAAAGATTGACTTGGGCTTTGGTTATACTCATCCAGAACCCTTACTGGATAAAAATGAACATTAACAAAATCAACATGCAAAAAATTGGGATCCCACCCATAAGCAAAGGCATCTCCGTAAAAAAGACTTCCCACGGTAGTTAATCTACCCGGATCATTTTCATTTACCGTTTCCACCCACCTTTTTGACATTCTGCAGACATCGCTTTTAGTGTTGGTTATTTCGGGGTACTTTTTGACACTATTATCGTTGATCATATTTGCTGGCTCACCAATAAATTCATAAGCCAGAATATTTTTAACATTATTCAGATACATAAACCTTGCAACTGCGGCTATATAATCATTGAGATCATCCTGTTGGCTATTCATTATAGTAGAAGGCGAATCTTCGGCAAGTGGGCATATAACTTTTAAGCCCAGATTATCCGCTAGTTGAATAATGGCCAATAATTCATCTAAGTAAAACTTAAGTTCAGGATTGCTCGAAGGATCATAAGGTGCATTAATATTCATTTTTTTGTAGGATTCAGAAGATCCTGAGGGGAACCCCTTCACTTCTAAATAGAAGCCCTCTACAAAATTTGTATCAGCATCTGTTTGCTTTTTAGGCTTGAATATTAATCGGATTGCATTATATCCCAGATTTACCATTTCCCGGAAATCTTGTTCAAGATTCTGCATTCCATCAGTAATGGATCCACAGCAAAAAGCGCCATTAGCACCTACGTGGCTTGCTCTAAAAACGTGGGTATTAGATGTATTCGGGGTACCATTATCAGGATAGGCTAAATTCACATAGTAATTCATCACCATAGGGTAAAAAGCTTCACCATTTTCATCCAGAAACTGATTGCCGTTTAATGCGATATAACTGCCTTCCGGCTGTGAGAATCCAGTTTTTGCGATCAGTAAAAAAAGAAATACTGAAATGTTTGTAAGAGCTCTCATTACTTGGTATTTTGAGCACTTAGTTCATCAATCTGGCTTTGTAGATCAATTATATACAGTGCCTGTTCTTCAATTTTTTCCAAAAGTTTAAGCTGCAATTCATATAGATCTACATCATTGCCATCTACTTCTTTAGCACTGGGGATATTGGGCAAATGATGGTGGTGATCAATGTATTCTTTTAATTCGGGAATAGACATGAGTTTATAATTCGGTTCAAATACATAATCGGGAAATGGGTAGATACTGGTTACTTTAACACCCCGGGCACCGATATACCCTTCTACAGCCAGTTGATTTGCTCCGGGGTCAGAGGTCCCGATACCGACTTGCCCGCATAAGTTTACAGAAATGGCATCCACATAACCTGGTGCATTCCAGCAGTAAGTACCAATTTTCAATCCTTCTCCATGTATTGCTTTAATATAATTACTGTTATCTCCCAGATATAGTGTTGCAAACTCACCATTATCAATAAATTCTGTCAATCCCTTGACTAATACATTACCTTTTACATGTAATTTTTCACTGGGAGAGTCCGTGCCTATTCCAACCATGTCAATAATCGGATTAGTGTAAATATCATTGCCTGAAGAAATCCAAACCTGGGCCTTAATTGTAAGGAAGGGCAGGTTAAATAATGCTATGATTACTAAATGTTTAAGTGTTTTCATGTGTTTAATTTTTTTTGATTTAGTTCATTATAATTTTTGAAAGGTTACCCTCTCCAAAAACAACTATGAGAGCTAATGGGAATCATTGTTAAAGAGAGTATTGACCTAATTGTTATCTAAATATAAATCAACCTATACCCCGCAAACCAGTCATAACTGATAAGGGCGTCTTAATAGGCTAAGAGTGTTACCAAAAATCCGATAAGCGTATTCGCGAAGACCAATATTTATTACCTGAAAACACTAAATCTGTTATATGTTGTTCCAAAATCAATTTCTCGCTATGTGTACCTCCCAACTGCTTTAACACTTTAGAATAAGCATCAGGGTTATTGACAAACCCATTTTTACCTAGCGAGCAGAACCTTTTCACCGGCTGATCCCACCAAACAATTGGTGATAAGAGGCCTTTATAAATTCTCACGCAACCCCATTTATATAGGCGTTATGCTCATCCTGACCGGGGAAGTAGTTTTTACTCAGTCCTTTTTTTCTTGATATACAGCGGACTGGTATTCATCATGTTTAATCTGTTCATAGTGTTGCTAGAAGAACCACGCCTGAAAAAAGATTTTGGGGAAGATTATGAGCACTACCAGAATAATGTAAGAAGGTGGATCTGATAGCCCTTTTAAGTTTTGGCTCTTTCTTCTTAGAAAAAATTCAACTCCATGCAAAGGTTTTGTGGACGTTCAACGTCAAAGGAAAAAACAACTGATATGAAAGATCTGAAATTAACCATTTTTGTAGCAGCTGCAGTAATAACCCTGGCCTGTAGCAAGGATGATGAAGGCAATGACGGCAACAATAATTCCAACGCCACTTTATCTGCCGCTTTTAACGAATTTGACAGTGATAATGTATCCGTAATGCTGGACGGAAGTGAGGTAATAATCGAAACCAATGGCCTGCCTAACCACACTTCACCTTATTGGTCTACTAACCACCCACTTTATGTTGCTCCAACGGTAACCACCACCCAGGATATGGCACCGGGCAATATTGACAATTTTAACGGTTCGTATACTTTAAGGGTACCTGCTGATCCTTCCAAGGCTTCTTCTACCTCAGCTACCGGATTGGGAGCCATAGGCATTGCAGTAAGCGGAGCGGTGATCTACAATGATGAAGAAGGGCCTAATGTTCCCCTAGACAATGCGGCTCCCTCTTTGGATTACAGCGGTGCTCATACTGGCCCCCAGAGCTATCATTATCACCTGGAGCCCAAAGCCTGGTCTGACGATGATCATAAGCTGATAGGCATTATGGCTGATGGTTTTTTCTTGTATGGTAGAAGGGATAGTGAAAATGGGGATTATCCAACTGACCTTGACGCTTCTGGGGGTCACTTTGGGCCTACAATTCACAACCCTGATGGTGAATACCATTACCATATTCAGAATGAGTTGTACTTAAACCAATACTATATTTTATTCCCAGGTGATTACCAGGGCTCCCCCAATGCGATTAATTAAAATACATAGCTGTTTACTAATTGGTTTGTTGTTTTTAACAGCTTGTCAAAACCAACCCATAGAGTTGGTTTTGACAAGTCATTCTATACCCGATATAACTGTCAATAAAAATTTATTGACCCTACACCCCCAAGAAGGAAAATACTATTACCAGGGTAAACCCTATTCGGGTTTTGGTGAAACTTATTATACCAACGGTACCCTGGCAGAAAAGCTGGGGTATCTGCAAGGGAATAAACACGGGCTAAGTGAAAAGTGGTATCCCGATGGTACCTTGAGCTACCGGGCTGCCTATACTTCCAATCGCCTTAACGACAAGGTACAATCCTGGTGGCCTGACGGCACCCTCCGCTCTGAAGCCAATTATGTCAATGCCACAGCTCACGGTAATCAAAAGCAGTGGTACAAAAGCGGGGCTCTTTTTAAAGAAAGGAGACTAAACCACGGAAAAGAAGAAGGGCTGCAGAGGGCCTGGCGGGAAAATGGCAAGCTCTATGTCAATTACGAAGCAAAGAACGGGCGTATTTTTGGCTTAAAGCGCGCCAGCTTGTGCTATGAACTGGAAGCTGAAAAAGTTACATTTAATGACTAAGGTATTACTGGCATTCATAAGTTTGAGTTTAATAAGCTGCCAAAACAAATCTCAACCAGGCAGCCGCACTGAGTTTTTACCTTATTATAAAGAAGCCACTTTTACTCCTAACTGGTATCATCCCGATTCCGTTCCTGCTGACTTTCATAAAATACCTTCCTTCAGTCTGATTAATCAAAATGGCAAACGACTCACCGAAAAGGATTTTAAAGGGAAGATCTACGTAGCTGATTTCTTTTTTACTACCTGCCCTGGCATTTGCCCAAAAATGACAGCCAATATGGGCCTGGTGCAGGAGTCTTTTAAAAACGACCCCGAAATTCTGCTGCTTTCCCACTCTGTTACACCAGAGTTGGACAGTGTGCCTGTGTTGAAGGAATATG
The DNA here is from genome assembly GCA_028277105.1 of Owenweeksia sp. Classification (GTDB taxonomy): domain Bacteria; phylum Bacteroidota; class Bacteroidia; order Flavobacteriales; family Schleiferiaceae; genus JANQHO01. The sequence continues at coordinate 5,438 of JANQHO010000125.1, forward strand.
CTGCCGAAAAAGGGGTGTTGGACGACAAATGGCACCTGGTCACGGGCGAACGGGATCTGATCTATACACTTGGTCGCTATTATTATTTTGTGGAAGAAGATCTGGGTCTGTTAAGAGAGAATGATGATTTTCTGCACACCGAAAACTTTGTATTGATCGACCGGAACCGCTATATCAGGGGTATTTATAATGGCCTGAACAAGACTTCTGTGAATCAGCTTATAGCTGATATCAAAACCCTGAAATAAGAAACTCCCTAAACACTTTTAGATCAAGCAGCTTTTCATAGTTTTAAGCTCTAAACAAAACGCCTTATGCTACTAAAAAGGCTTCGAAAAAAGCTCACGGGTAAAGATCATCTAAAAAAATACCTTCTCTATGCCATTGGAGAGATTGTAATTGTGGTAAGTGGTATTTTATTGGCGGTTCAACTCAACAACTGGAATGAAACACGTAAAGACCGGGATCAACTGGAAGCTATCCACAAGATATTGGCAACGGATATACAGCAAGACATTGCTGAAATACAGCTATGTTTGGATTTTTACGAAGAGAGAGCCCCTTATTTCAAAAAAATACTGCTGGACTCCATGACCGTTCAATTATTTCAAAACTGTGACGTTTGCTTTTCGCTTATCAGCAGTTATTACCCTATTTCATTGAACAAAAAAGGTTATTCCCTGCTTGAGGAACAGGCCAACTTCAATGAAAAAGATACCCTGGATATTCACATTTTGGAATTGTACAATGGCTTTGTACCCTTGATAGAATCCAATCAAAATCAAATTAAAAATGACATATTGAGCAATCTAAACTATTGGAAGGTCAATTATCCCTGGATGGCCAATATCTTTATGAGGGAATTAGACCCTGATTTTTTTAATTATGCCCTTGAAAGCCCCGATTATAAAAACCGGGTAGCCTTACACTATACTTTAGCTTACCAAAACCACAAAATAGTTTTAGAAGTATTTAAAGCCAAGCTGGAAAAAATTAACGAAGTTTTGAATCGAGATCACACAAAACAATGAGCAGAAAAGTAATTCTCTATATAGCGATGAGCCTGGACGGTTACCTGGCCAAAGAAGATGATAACATTGACTTTTTATCTATTGTGGAAATGTCTGGTGAAGACTACGGCTATGCCGATTTTACCCAAAATGTAGATACCGTTATCTGGGGCCGCAAAACTTTTGACAAGGTGTTGTCTTTTGGTGAGGACATACCTTATAAGGACAAGGCTGTTTATGTTATTTCTAAAAGCCGGGCAGGTAAGCAGGGCCATGTAGAATACCGGGATAACGTAGTAAATCTGATACAAGATTTACAAAAGAAAGAAGGTAAACACATTTACTGTGATGGCGGGGGAGAAATTGTAAAAGAACTGCTCAATTATTCCCTCATCGACTGCCTCATCATATCCGTGATCCCTCACCTGCTGGGCTCCGGTATCAGGCTTTTTAAAGACGGTAGGCCCGAACAAAAGCTAAAGTTCAAAAGAAGTATTACCTATCCTTCAGGACTGGTGCAATTGTGGTATGATAAAGAAAGACCTGATATTAATCAGCCGTAAACTAAAATATCAAAAAAGCAAGGGGTAAACCTCAATTTAACTCCTTTCGGAAATGTTAACGAACTTCCAGTTTCACTACACTGCTTTTATCTTCTGCCAGTATCCTCAATAGATACATTCCGGCTGGAAGATCGCCAACCCAAAGACCGGAGGTATTTATATTTTTTAGCTCATATTGCTTTATTAGCTGCCCTTTCAGTGAAAATAAATTCAGTATCACCTGCTCATAGGTTTTACCAAAATTGATATTTACCAACTCATTGGCAGGGTTGGGGTAAACCTGTAGATCCTCAAAAGCCTGGTAATCCTGTATTCCTATGTTGTTAATTGTAAAACAATCCGAAGTGTCTGTACAACCACCCGCAGTTATCACTACTGCATAACTGCCGTTGGCCGTGGCTGTATAACTTTGACCGGTAGCTCCTGCTATGGGGCTGTTTCCCGCATCGCAATCAATCCACTGGTAGGTAGCCAAAGCCAAATTAGCCGTTAAAGTGGCTCCGTTTAAGGTCACCCTTCTGTCTACCGTATCAACGGTAAGTATAGTGGTCACTATACTATCACAACCCGATATATTAGATAAGGTGTCTTGATAAGTCCCCCCGCTTGTTTGATTGGCTCCTCCGGCAAAATAGCTTTGCCCTTTACAGATATTGACCATTACAGTTGAATCCGTAGGCGGGCATGCATTATGCCCCAGTACCATTACATTATCGATCAGCCAGTGATCAGAACTGGAACTGCTGCGGGCCGTAATTCTCACTCTCAATTGGGCTACCGAAGCAGGAAAATTGATGTTGATGGTACTATAGCCATTGGTAGTTTGCAAACCGCTGTTGGTTGGCTGAAAAACCACTTCTGTTTGAGGCAGATAGCTTACCTCAGCAACCCCGGTGGCAGAATAAGCCCAAAAGGAATTATTGATCGTTGCACCTCTTATCCTGAGCCGGTCGTAATAGGTTAGCCCCCCGTCTGTACTGATCTCCACTAAAATATAATCCAGATTATCGGGTCCCCCGCTGGAGCTATTGAGATTCATAGCCGCTAACCGGAAATGAACCGTGGTACTGTCGTAAGTAGAAGGGATGTTTACATTATCAAATTCCAAAGTCAAACCTGAGCTTTCATTGACCGTATGCCAGGCTCTGGAACTGTTGATACCCAGAGGGCTATTGGGTGGGGCGGCATTGGCTGCAGAAAGGCCCTGGTTTTAGGATGGGGTGCCGGTAAAATTCCAGGTCGGAGTGGCTGGAGTCATTTCAAAGTCCTGGATCAGAATAGTATCCTGAGCTGAGATTTTGAGAGAGTACACTAATACCGGAAGAAAGAAGAATAAATTTTTTTTCATGGTTACGGTTAAAAGTTTCACAAAAGTCAAAATAGAAATCCAACTAATTTAATAAAAATCAGCTGATTAGCATTAAAGAACCAAGCCCGGACAGAAAGAATATTAATACGCAAACGGAGATTAACCCATTCACTATTTGTATATTTATGACGCTATAAGCTACACTACTGAACATGATCATTACCACTACAGACGAAATTCCCGATAAAGAAATTGTTGATATCTTAGGCATTGCCCGTGGCAGTACCGTAAGGGCCAGAAATATAGGCCGTGATATTTTTGCTGGCCTTAAAAACATAGTAGGCGGTGAAATTGAAGAATACACCCGCTTACAGGCGCAAGCACGTGAACAGGCTATGCAGCGGATGACCCAGGACGCAGAACGAATGGGAGCCGATGCCATAGTGAATGTTCGCCTGATGACTTCCATGGTGATGCAGGGGGCCTCCGAGATTCTGGCCTACGGAACAGCTGTAAAACTCGAATGATATGAACTTACTGGTTTTGGCCGCTAACGGCTTACTTATTATGGTCTTACTGGGTGCAATAGTTTACCTGATCATCCGAAGAGTACAGATCAAAAAAACGGAAGACTTCGAAGACCGGGATAATTAAAAGGTCTTCAATCATAGTTTCAATACTACGCAACATTTTTCTTCTTCCTGGCATCTTGGATATACAGACCTTAAAATCCATGCTGGAATGAAAATTAAATTACTGATAGTAGTACTTGTATTTTGCTACGGAACAATTGCCCAGACCATAACACCGGATAACTCTTTTGGCAATAATGGTATTCTCTCTACAGACATCAACCTTACTAATGATGTGTCCAAATCAACTGTTGTACAAGCAGATGGTAAAATTGTAGCTGCAGGTTATTCTTCTGACGGTTTTAAAGACAGGTTTTGCCTTATCAGGTATAACCCTGACGGTACTCTTGATCAATCCTTTGGCAACTCAGGTATTGTCATTACTAATTTTGTTTCTACAAGCATTTGTTCAGAGATAGCCCTGCAAGCAGACGGCAAAATCGTAGCGGTTGGTCATACCTGGGGAGGGAGCGAAAACGAATTTGCTCTGGCCCGGTACAATACAGATGGCTCCCTGGATAACTCCTTTGGTAACAATGGCTTGGTAACTACTTCTTTTCCGGGGAAAAATGCCGTAGCAAGGGCATTAGTAATACAGCCAGACGGTAAATTGGTAGCAGGAGGCCAGGTTTATGTGCTGGCAGATGACTACGATGACTTTGCCTTAGCTAGATATAATACGGACGGAAGCCTGGACCAGTCCTTTGGCAATGCAGGCATGGTTACCACCAGCTTTGACCTCACCACTAAAGACTGGATCAACGACCTGGAAATACAGGCAGACGGCAAATTGATAGCCGGGGGCTTTTCCAATAATCAAATGGCTTTAGTACGCTATCTCCCAAACGGTACTATTGACAATCTTTTTGGCAGCAGCGGCTTGGTAGGCACTCTTCCGCCAAACGCCCTGGATGCCAGGGCTAATAGTATCAGCTTACAAAGCAACGGGAAGATAGTCGTTGCCGGTTTTTCGATCACAGGCCCGTATTCTGACTTTACCCTGCTGCGATACAACATTGACGGTACCCTGGACAATACTTTCGGTAATAATGGCATTTCCATTACTCCTTTAATCCAGGATAGGGATTTTGCTAAATCCGTTGCCCTACAACCCGATGGAAAAATCATTGCCGGAGGCGATATCTTTAAAGATTCTGTATTCCAGTTTGCCGTAGCCCGATATAATATCAATGGAACTCTGGATACGGGTTTTGGAAATAACGGTTTTATCAGTACTAAAGCCAACCAGGATCTTGCTTCAATGAATTCCATTGTCCTGCAGGCAGACGACAAGATCATAGCCAGTGGGTTTGGCGGGGTTTATCCGGATTATGATTTTATTACGGTCCGCTACGCTGGTGCCGCTATAGGTTTGTATGATCCGGTATTGTATCCGGATAATATGTCAATATACCCCAACCCTTCCGGTAATTACATCAAGCTGGAGTACGAACTGAACGGGTTTTCTGAAATTTCAATCCAATTCTACAACACAGAAGGCAAGCTGGTAAAAAGCCACGTTGATGCTAGCGGGAAAAAAGGAAAAGTACGGGAGTTGATAGATATCACTGATTTACCTGGGGGTGTTTACTCAATTTCTGTTTTAGCTTCTGATAAACTGGTGGGAAGCACCCGGCTGATTAAGCGTTAATATTTACAGTCAGCAGAATTTACCGGGCTAGGGCTGGTTATGAATCCGTGTTTGTATCTTAATCAACCAGCTGCTACTGTATTGATACACTTCAGCATGCCCCTCATCAAACTGGAAACGCTCATTTCAGCACTATTTTTAGAGTAGAAAAGCTGCCCAGAAATTTTTCGATGGATTTAACGGGTTCGTTTGTCTTTAAGGACGATATTCTTTAATTTTTTGTTAAAATAATTCCTGACATATCTGATCCGCGTTTTTTGGAGTTATTAATCTCCAGATGAATTGCTTAGCTCATAATATTATCTTTTTAGGATCGATGATCCTCCTTTGGGGAGCTTGCCGGCCGACTTCGGGAGAAATCCGTAGGCCTGCTGATACCTTTTACCTTGCGCCAGCATAAAGCCCTGGCACAAAATCAAAGTACAATCCACCCCGAATTTTCTTTAGAAATCTTTACGGGGCTGGAAGAATGAAGCTGTTTTTGAACTGATATACAATATTGAGAAAGAACCCTTGAATATGAAAAATTATTATCACCACTTCCTGGTCATAAGTATCCTGCTTTACACCGTGTCCTTGCTTTTACCTTCCTTTTGTTTCGGCAGGTACTGCGAAGATAGTTTTGGGCTGTTTACATTGATAATGGGTGCTCTGACCTTCTTTGGAGGAGGCGTTTACTTTACCTGGCTGGCCAATCCTGCATTGTGGTTTGCCTGGATACGCTTTAAAAAACCCATAATTTCGTTCTACGCCAGTCTGCTGGCTGTTTTGTTTTCATGGTCTTTTTTGCTGTTCTCTTCACTTCCCGGAATTGGAGAATGTGGAAGTTTTCTGGAACCCCAGTCCTGTGACTCTGTCATTCGGGAAGTCAAGTCAGGCTACTATTTTTGGCTGGGGAGTGCTGTTACGCTCCTTGCTGTAAATAGCTATCGTTTTATACAAGTAAAAAGAATAAGATCAGGAGCCAGAGAAATGAAGGACCGATCCCTTTAAAAAAACTAAGCGGGCTAGCCTTCATCAGCTACCTTTACAGATATGACAAACTCTAACCTCCTCAAAGTAGCCCTGGCCCAGATCGCCCCCGTTTGGCTCGATAAAGCTCAAACCGTTGAAAAAGTAAAAAATTATATAGCCGAAGCTGCTGCTGAAGACTGTGAGCTGATTGCCTTTGGCGAAGGCCTTTTGCCCGGCTATCCTTTTTGGTTAGCCTTAACCGATGCCACTGCATTCGATGCCAAAGTACAGAAAGAGATTCACGCCCATTACCTCCGCAACGCTATCCAGGCCGAAACGGGTGAACTGGATGGAATTTGTGCCCTGGCCAAAGAAAAAAACATAGCCGTTTACCTGGGTGTGATAGAACGCGCCCAAAACCGGGGCGGGCACAGTCTCTACTGCTCCCTGCTCTATATCGATCCCAATGGTGAGATAAAATCGGTACACCGCAAACTCCAGCCCACCTACGATGAGCGCCTTACCTGGTCGCCTGGTGATGGCCACGGCCTGCGGGTACACCCTTTAAAACAATTCAGCCTGGGCGGGCTCAACTGCTGGGAAAACTGGATGCCCCTGCCCCGGGCCACCCTTTACGCCATGGGCGAAAACCTGCACGTAGCGGTGTGGCCCGGCTCTGATCACAATACCAAAGATATCACCCGTTTCATCGCCCGGGAAGGCCGCTCTTATGTGTTGTCTGTTTCCAGCTTAATGACCCAAAAGGATTTCCCGGCCGATACTCCCCACCTGGAAAAGATATTGGAAAAGGCTCCTGAAACCCTGGCCAATGGTGGTTCCTGTATAGCCGGCCCCAACGGGGAGTGGGTTATTGAGCCTGTTTTGGATAAAGAAGGTTTGATCATAGAAAACCTGGACATCAACCGGGTATACGAAGAGCGCCAAAACTTCGATGCTTCGGGCCATTACGCCCGCCCGGATGTGACACAGCTCAGGGTAAACCGGGAAAGGCAGAGCGTTTTGGTAGATCCAAACCGATAGCTTATTCCATTAAAACCTGAAAAAATGGAATAAGGATAAAGTTATTCCAATAGACTGGAATAAGGGAGTTTGATTTATTTATATAGCACTAACAATCAATTGCTTACCACTATCTACTTTCATATTTCATTTCTTTTGTTTGTCCAAAAGAAACGAAACAAAGAAACAGCCTAACCTTTGTCGATAAACCTACTTTGTCTTTAGATACTTATGATTTTATCCGATTCATTGATCAGATCGTAAAGGTCGGACATGGTAGATAAGGGGCAAAGCTCCGTTCCTTCCGAGTTCCTGATTTTCAGGCAAGTGCCGCAAGCCAGGATCTCTCCACCGTTTTCCACCAATTGTTCCATTTGCCCTCTAACGTCAAATTGTTCATTGGAGAGGGATTCTGCTTCTACGCCCTTCGCCAAAAGAAAGACTTTGACCTCATCTCCTTTGTTCAGGGAAAAATTTCCCAGCCGGAAGGCATTCCAAACCGTTTCGCTATCGTCAGAGTAAATCACTATGCCGAGTTTCATTGTTTTAATTTTTGAGAGATATCAACGGTAAGTATATGGCAAGTAGGCGATTGCGGGCTTCAAACCTGTCAATTTACAGAAAAGTTTAAGCGGACAACGACCGATTAAATTACTACTATCTCGCCTATTTGCTATATACATTG
>JANQHO010000062.1 GCA_028277105.1 Owenweeksia sp.
CTTCTCAAACTGGAGGATATGAACCTGATAGAAAAACAAGAATTGGTGCGTTCACACGGCAATAATGCCGGACGTAAACATTACGGCAAAGGCAACCGCAAACGCAGAAAGTTCAAACCGAAAAACTAAACAGCCTTGGGTACTTTCCAGATAAGCGGTGGCAAAAAACTAAAAGGCGATATTATTCCCCAGGGAGCTAAAAACGAAGCCTTGCAAGTAATATGTGCTACCCTGCTCACTTCCGAAAAAGTTACCATCAGCAATATTCCCGACATCAGGGATGTCAATAAACTGATCGATCTTTTATCTGACCTGGGTGTTTCTATCCGCAAAAGGGGAAGCGGCACTTACATTTTTCATGCGGACAGTATCAACCTCGATTATTTTGAAACCGAAGCTTTTAAAGAAAAAGGCGCTGCTCTTCGAGGTTCTATAATGATCGTAGGCCCACTGCTGGCTCGCTTTGGAAAAGGTTATATTCCAAAACCGGGGGGCGACAAGATCGGTCGTAGAAGACTGGACACTCACTTCTTGGGTTTCCAGAAATTGGGTGCCAAATTCCGCTACAATGCCAATGAATCCTTTTATGGAGTAGAAGGCAAAAATCTCAAAGGTGCCTATATGCTGCTGGATGAAGCCTCAGTTACTGGTACAGCTAATATTATAATGGCAGCCGTTTTAGCTGAAGGTATCACTACTATTTACAATGCAGCCTGCGAACCTTACGTACAACAGCTCTGTAAAATGCTTAATAGCATGGGAGCTGATATTAAAGGCATTGGTTCTAACCTGCTCACTATAAATGGTATGAGCGAACTGGGAGGTTGTGAACACCGTATACTACCCGATATGATAGAGATCGGTTCATGGATCGGTATGGCTGCCATGACAGCTTCTGATATTACCATAAAAAATGTGAGCTATTCAAACCTCGGCATTATTCCTTCCGTATTTAAAAAGATGGGAATACAGATGGAGTTGATCAATGATGATCTGCATATTCCAGCCCAGGATCATTATGAAATAGAAAATTTTATTGATGGCTCTATTCTCACCATTGCCGATGCCCCCTGGCCGGGTTTTACACCCGATCTTTTGAGCATTGCCCTGGTAGTGGCTACACAGGCTCGCGGCAGTGTTCTCATCCATCAAAAAATGTTTGAGAGCCGCTTGTTCTTCGTAGATAAATTGATTGATATGGGAGCCCAGATTATTCTTTGCGACCCACACCGTGCTACTGTAATTGGTTTAGATAGATCTGTGGCATTAAAAGCCACTACCATGACCAGCCCCGATATACGGGCAGGGATATCGCTCCTGATCGCTGCCTTAAGTGCCGATGGCACCAGTACGATCCACAATATAGAGCAAATCGACCGGGGCTATCAAAATATCGATCAACGATTAAAAGCGGTGGGAGCAGAAATTGTTAGATTAGATTAATATATTTGAACACTATGAAAACAGATATAAAACCCTTACTTCTCATAGCCCTGGCTGCTATTACCTTTATCGGATTATCGTTTGCCAACGAACTGAGCGATAGTTACAGCCCGGCAGAAGAGCAATCTAAAATGCTGACTATAGGTGATAAAGCGCCTGAATTAGCTTTTAAAGACCCACAGGGGAACATTAAAAAATTAAGCGACCTTAAAGGAAAGATCGTACTGATAGATTTTTGGGCCAGTTGGTGCCGCCCTTGCCGCATGGAAAACCCTAATGTAGTTAGGACTTACAACAAATATAAGAGTGCTAAATTTAAGAATGCCAAAGGCTTCGAAATTTACAGTGTGTCTTTAGACCGCAATAAAACCGATTGGGAAAATGCCATTAAAAAGGATAAACTAACATGGGAAAATCACGTTAGCGACCTCAAATTCTGGCAGTCTGCCGCTGCAGCTAAATATAATGTTAATGCTATTCCTGCTACTTTTTTAATTGATGAGGATGGTGTTATTATAGCCAAAAGCTTAAGAGGTAACGCATTGGACAGGGCACTTGAAAAATTGACAGAATAAACATATCAATTTAATGACATAAGACACCGGCTCTCCCAAAGAGTCGGTGTTTTTTTATGCCACTATGACACATGAAGGCCTGTGGCAGCAATTTTGAACTCGAAAATGGCTGATAAATTTGAAACTATGGCAAAAGACGAATCAGTACAGGAAATAAACGACCGGGAAGAAATACAGCAGACTAATGCTGATAACAATGAAAAAAACGAAGAAATCCCTGTTGAAGAAAACCAAGCTGAAGAGCAAAAGAACGATGCCGATCTTTTAAATGAGGAGATACAAAAGCTGAAAGATCAAAATTTGAGGTTGTACGCTGAATTTGAGAACTATAAGAAGCGAACGGCAAAGGAAAGGATAGAACTGTTTGGCACAGCTAATCAGGAACTAATGAGTGCTTTGCTCCCCGTACTGGATGATTTTTCCAGGGCTTTGAAATCACTGGAAGGAACAGAAAATGAAGAAGGGGTGCAACTTATTTTCCACAAGTTGGAAAACACTTTAAAGAACAAGGGTTTAAAACCTATGGAAGAGAGTCACGGAAAAGAGTTTGATGTAGACACTATGGAGGCAATTACCCGGATTCCTGCCCCTGCCGAAGATCAAAAAGGCAAAGTGATAGATGAAGTGGAGAGAGGGTACTACCTGGGCAATAAAATACTGCGCTACGCCAAGGTAGTAGTAGGAGAATAATACAGTTATGGCTAAACGGGACTATTACGAAATACTCGGAATTAACAAAAATGCTACTGCTGATGAGATCAAAAAGGCTTATCGCAAGCTAGCTATCAAGTATCATCCCGATAAAAACCCGGGTGATCAGGAGGCCGAAACTAAATTTAAAGAAGCAGCTGAAGCTTATGAAGTATTAAGCGACCAGGAGAAACGCCAGCGGTACGATCGCTACGGTCATGCCGGAGTGGGTGGAGCCGGGCAAGGCGGTTTTGGCGGAGGTATGAGCATGGACGATATCTTTGAGCAATTCGGGGATATTTTTGGCGGGGCTTTTGGAGGCTTTGGCGGTTTTGGCGGACAAAGCCGTGGAGGAGGGCGCAGACGTGTCTTTAAAGGAAGCAACATCCGTATAAGAGTCAAAGTGAGCCTGGAAGATATTGCCAATGGCGTAGAGAAAAAGATTCGTATCAAACGCCAGGTACCGGCCGATAATGTCAGTTTTAAAGAATGCCCCACCTGCCACGGACGGGGGCAGGTACACCGCGTTACCAATACTATACTGGGGCAGATGCAAACCGCTACTACCTGCCCTACCTGTAACGGACTGGGTCAGGTTATTGATAAAAAACCTGCTGAAGCTGACGAATACGGTATGGTAAAAAAAGATGAAACCGTAAGCCTGAAAATACCGGCCGGAGTGGTAGACGGTATGCAGCTCAAAGTAGCCGGTGAAGGAAATGCAGGTCCCATGGGAGGGGTTAATGGCGATTTGATAGTAGCTATAGAAGAACAGGAACACCCTGAACTGAAACGCGAAGGCAATAATCTGCATTACGATCTTTACATCAGTATTCCCGATGCAGTACTAGGTACTAAAGCCGAAGTTCCTACCGTTAGCGGCAAGGCCCGTATTAAACTCGATCCTGGCACACAACCAGGCCGTATATTGAGGTTACGCAATAAGGGTTTGCCTAGTGTAGAAGGTTACGGCACCGGTGACCTGCTCGTGCACATCAATGTATGGACACCTAAGAATATCTCTTCCGATCAAAGGAAATTTTTCGAAGAGCTGCAAAATGATCCCAATTTCAAGCCCGACCCAGGTAAAAGTGATAAGTCATTTTTTGACAAGGTAAAGGAAATGTTTACCTGAGTCTTAATAAATTTTAATACAACCCCCGATCTGCCGGGGGTTTTTTATTGTTCTTTTCTTTTAGATTTGAATTTCAGTTTGCAAATAATTAACCTTGTATGAGTATACTTTCTGTCAAAAAAATTTCAAAGTTCTACGGCAATTTCCAGGCGCTCAATTCTGTATCGTTGGAAGTTCCCCAAGGCAGCATTTACGGTTTATTGGGTCCTAATGGAGCCGGTAAAACTTCGCTGATCCGCATCATCAATCAGATCACTGCACCTGATGAAGGTGAAGTGTGGTTTGACGGTGAGAAACTCAACAGCAGTCACATTTCTCAAATAGGTTACTTGCCTGAGGAGAGGGGTTTATATCCCAAAATGAAAGTAGGCGAGCACCTGCTCTATCTGGCCCAACTGAAAGATCTGCCCAAAGAGGAAGCTAAAAAAAGGATCAAAGAATGGTTAAAGCGCTTTGAAATTACCGATTGGTGGGATAAAAAGATCGAAGAGCTATCGAAAGGCATGGCCCAGAAAATTCAGTTTATCGCCACCGTTATCCACCGCCCCAAGCTCCTCATTTTTGACGAGCCTTTCACCGGCTTTGACCCTATTAATACGGAACTCATCAAAAGTGAGATCAGGCGGTTGCGGGATGAAGGTGCTTCCGTAATTTTTTCCACCCACCGCATGGAATCGGTAGAAGAGATCTGCGACTACATTGCCCTGATCAATAAATCCAGCAAAATTTTGGAAGGACGTCTTAAAGACGTGAAAAATGAATACAAGAACAATGTTTTTATAGCTGAAGTAAAAGGAACGGAAACCGTATCTCCTCTAAACGGTTTTGAAATACTGGATCAACAGGTAATTGAAGACAATACCTTGCTGAGAATTGCCCTTAAGGATCATCTCAGCAACGAACTGATCTCGGTGCTGGCAGCTCAGCGCACCATTTTAAGATATGAAGAAGAAATTCCCAGCCTCAATGAGATATTCATCCAAAAAGTACAGGAACAATGAGTAAGGTATTATTGATCTTAAAACGGGAATTTATAACCCGCGTCCGCAAAAAGAGTTTCCTTATTATGACCATATTGGGCCCTGTTCTTTTGTCGGCTCTTTTTATGTTGCCCGCTTACCTGGCCACGCTGCCGGGTGACGAACGCACGATAACGGTTCTGGACGAAGCTGCCCTGCTCGATTTTGACAGGGGTAAAGACAATCTCAAATTCCGCTATTTACCTCCTGAGAAATTCGGTCTGGAAGAGGCCAAGGAATTCTTTTCTAATTCTGAGGATTACGCCTTTTTGTATATACCACAGTCTGAAGGGGGTGATCCCGACTTCATCAGCCGTAACACCCAACTCTATAGCCGGGGTGATGTGAGTTTTTCGGTAGAGATCTACATAGAGGATATGTTGGAAAAATACATCCAAAAGGAAAAACTCAAAGCCCAGGGCGTTGATCCCGAGGTGCTGGCACGTACCAAGACCAAAGTCAATATCCGTATTTTTAACCTGGAAAAGGATACTGAAACTGAAAACCTGGCTGCCATTAAAATGGCTATAGGTTATATAGGTGGCTTTCTCATCTACATTTTTGTTTTCATTTACGGAGCCCAGGTCATGAGAGGGGTAATTGAGGAAAAAACCAGCCGTATTGTTGAGGTTATGGTCTCATCGGTAAAGCCCTTTCAATTAATGATGGGAAAAATATTGGGGCTGGCCTCGGTAGCCCTGCTCCAGTTTGTGATCTGGATAGTTTTTGGCACGGGCTTTTATCTTATAGCCACCACAGTTATTTTAGGTGACAAACTGGATGCTGCCAATATAGCCCGGCAACCAATGCAAGGTATGGACAACGAAATGATCTTTGATATTGTCAACACTGTTAGTGCCATCAATTTTCCCTACATCATCAGTTGCTTCATATTTTTCTTTCTTTTCGGATTTCTGCTTTATGCCGCTCTCTTTGCTGCTATAGGCTCTGCCGTTGATAAAGAGTCGGATACCCAACAATTTATGCTGCCCGTGTCATTACCTATTATTGCTGGTATTATTGTGATGATAAGAGCCCTGGAGAACCCGGATGGCCCTGTTGCTGTTTGGTTTTCCATGATACCGCTCACCTCACCCATCGTTATGATGTCGCGTGTACCTTTTGAAATATCCTGGTGGCAATTAGTACTGAGCATGATCATATTGATAGTTACTTTTGTATTTATCACCTGGCTGGCTGGTCGCATTTACCGCATTGGTATTTTGATGTATGGCAAAAAACCATCATTCAGGGAGATACTGAAATGGACAACTTATAAAAACTAATGAAAGAGTTTAGGGATTTCCTGGAGCTGGTAATCTATTCCACTGACAAATTTGAGTTGAGGGTCATCAACCTGCTCTATGTTATCATCGTTTTCCTTATAGCTCGTCTGGTGCTCTGGGGAATCAGTAAGTACCTCAAAAGAAAGGTCAGGGATAAAAGACTGGATGCCGGTAAAAAATATGCTATTGGTCAGATCATAACCTACGTTGTTTATGTAATTGCCATTATTACTGCCATAGATAGTTTAGGTGTAAAGATTACCGTTCTGCTGGCCGGTTCCACTGCCCTGCTGGTAGGTTTAGGTCTCGGTTTACAGGATTTCTTCCGCGATCTGATTGCCGGTTTTATCATTCTCTTCGAGAGAGTGGTCACAGCCGGTGATATTGTAGAAATAGCTGGTGTAGTAGGGCAGGTAAAAGAAGTAGGGCTGCGTACTACCAGCCTGGTAACCCGTGAAGACATCGTACTTATTGTTCCCAATACCAAGCTCACTTCTGACAATGTGATCAACTGGTCACAAAACCATAAGGTTACACGCTTCCGGATTGATATAGGAGTAGCCTACGGCAGCGATACCCGGCTGGTAGAAAAAATACTGATCAATTGCGCCAAGCAACATAAAGATGTTCTCAGCAATATGGAGCCTTATGTTTTTTTCAGGGATTTTGGTAATTCCTCCCTGGATTTTTCTCTTTACTTTTTTTCCAAGAACCTCTTTCGCATTGAACGGACCAAGAGCGATATCCGCTTTAGCATAGATCAAGAGTTCCGTAATAATGGTGTTACCATTCCGTTCCCTCAAACTGATGTATGGGTACGCCAATTTCCTCAAAACAAAGCAGCTGAATGAGAATAGCTATTATTGACCTGGGCACCAATACCTTCAATCTGCTTATCCGGGAAACTGAAACCAATGCCGTAATATTCAATACTAAAATTTCTGTAAAGCTGGGAGAAGGAGGAATAGATAACCAGATAATCGCTCCTGCAGCATTTGAAAGAGGTTTATTGGCTTTAGCTGAGCATCGTGATAGTATTAAAAATTACCAGGTAGATAAAACCTATGCTTTTGCTACTTCAGCCATACGGTCAACTTCCAACGGATCTCAATTTGTAGAAGAAGCCAAAGAAAAAACAGGCATCATCATCAATGTGATTGACGGACAACAGGAGGCTGAACTGATCTATTTCGGAGTAAGGCAGGCTTTAGATATGGGTGAGAACATATCACTGATCATGGATATTGGCGGGGGCAGTACTGAGTTTATCCTGGCCAATAAAAACGAAATATTCTGGAAAGAAAGCTATCTCATTGGCTCCAGCCGCTTAATGGAAAAATTCCGTCCAGACGATCCTATCCCTCTTCATCAGATCGAAGCAGTAGAAAACTATCTCGAAGCCAGTTTGCAAAGTTTGTTTGAAACGGCTGAGCAGTACAAGCCTCTTTGGCTGATCGGTAGCAGCGGTTCTTTCGACACCCTGGCTTCTATGGCTTCCTGGAAATTCAGGGGATTTGACCTGCCCGCAGATCATACCAGCTACACTTTTGACCTGAACCAATACATCGCAATAGCCCGCCTAATGCTACAAGCCGATTTTGAGAAGCGTCTCAATACCCCGGGAATGATACCGATGCGGGCCGATATGATCAATATGGCCTGTATTCAAATTAATTTAGTTTTAAAAAGATCAGGCTTGAAAGTGATGAAATTATCTACTTATGCCCTTAAAGAGGGTGTGTATTTTCAAATAACCCAAAATCAGTCCACATGGCAAGAATCCTTATTGTAGAAGACGAAAAAGCCATTCGCAATGTATTGAAAAACATATTGTCTGACGAAGACAAGAGCTTTGAAATAGGCGAAGCAGAAGACGGCAAACAGGCTGTAAAAGAACTAGCTGACAAGGATTATGATCTGGTTTTATGTGATATTAAGATGCCCGGTATGGATGGCATAGAAGTATTGGAACACATCCGGGAAAACTACCCTGATACAGCGGTGGTCATGATCTCGGGACACGGAGATATAGATACAGCGGTGGAAAGTATGCGCAAAGGAGCTTATGATTACATCTCCAAGCCCCCTGATCTCAACCGCTTGTTGAGTACGGTGCGGAATACCCTGGATCGCAATAAGTTGGTTCAGGAAAATAAAACCCTTAAGAAAAAGATCAGCAAAAACTTTGAAATGGTGGGAGAAAGTAAAGCGCTCTCCCATATTAAAGATATCATTGAAAAAGTAGCTCCCACTGATGCCAGGGTTTTGATTACCGGACCTAACGGAACAGGAAAAGAGCTGGTAGCCCACTGGATCCATCAAAAAAGCGAACGCAGCAGTGCTCCCATGATCGAAGTGAACTGTGCTGCCATTCCCTCCGAGCTCATAGAAAGTGAACTTTTCGGGCATAAAAAAGGCGCCTTTACCTCAGCGGTAAAAGACCGGAAAGGAAAATTTGAACTGGCCAATAACGGAACCCTGTTTCTCGATGAAATTGGAGATATGAGTCTGAGTGCCCAGGCCAAAGTACTACGTGCCTTACAGGAAGGAAAAATCACCCCGGTAGGTGGTGATAAAGAAATAAAGGTTAATGTACGCGTATTAGCAGCAACTAATAAAAACCTCAGCGAAGAAATAAAAGAAGGAAAATTCAGGGAAGACCTCTATCACCGCCTTAGCGTGATCGTCATCAAAGTTCCGGCCCTGAACGACCGCAAAGAAGATATCCCGGCCCTGACTGAATTCTTTGCCCAAAAAATAGCAGAAGAACAAGGAACTGTCGTGAAAAAATTCTCAAATGAGGCCATCGAAGAGCTGCAAAAGATCGATTGGACCGGCAATATCCGCGAGCTGCGCAATGTAATAGAACGTCTTATTATTCTCGGGGGAAAAGAAGTGAACCGCAATGATGTAATTGCTTTTGCCAGCAAATAAAACGGTTTCTAATTCTTTATTCAAAAATTGTTTTTCTGCCTGTCGCTAGTATAAAGCGATTTATTATATTTAGAAAATTAATACATTTTGAATGCAAGTACCTCACTTTTTATTAGCTGACAATACTGATCTGCCTGATGAGGTCTTTATCGTTCACACTCAGTATCCCCGCTTCATTTGGAGTGTAAATCATGACGAACTGGAATGGCTCGATGAACTGGAAGGCGAAGAAGAGGATCTGGTAAATGAAATTGCCGACTTACTGGATTGTGCCGAGGCTTTTTACGAACGTGAAATGAAACGTCACGAAGCTGAATTAATCTGATTATTTTCGCGGGGCTAATTCTGCCCTATCTTGACTACTGCTGAACATTATCGCAAAAATTTTCAATTGGCCTGGCCTGTTATGTTAGGACAGTTTGGTCATGTTGCCGTAAGCCTAGCCGATAGTATTATGGTGGGAAGGTTAGGTACCAATCCTTTGGCAGCTGGGGCTTTTGGTAATTCCATTTTCATTGTTCCTATGGTGTTCGGGCTTGGGATGGCTTATGGGCTTACTACTCCTATAGCCAATGCCGATGGCGAGGGGAACCCTGATAAAGCCGCCAATTTCTTGCGGCATGGCCTGGTAGTCAATCTTATTACAGCCTTATTCATTTTTATCGGTATCCTGATCTTTTCCAATTTCATCAGCCATTTAGGGCAGGAAAAAGAAGTAGAGCGACTGGCAACCCCTTACTTATTTATTATTACCAGTAGTATTTTTCCCCTGATGCTTTTTATGACCTTTAAGCAATTTGCCGAGGGTTTATCAGATACCCGTTTTGCAATGCTGGCCTCTATCGGAGCCAATGCTATTAATATTTCCCTGAATTATTTACTGATCTACGGAAACTGGGGTTTCCCCCGCCTGGGTTTGAACGGAGCCGCTTATGCCACCCTTATTGCCCGCTGCATTATGGCTTTGGCAATGTATCTCTATGTTTTTAAAGGGAAAAAATTTTCCGTTTACACAGCCATTCTTTCTAATACGAAATGGATGAAAAGTCATTTTAAAAAACTGCTCAACCTGGGTATTCCCAGTGGCCTGCAGTCCATCTTCGAAGTATCTGCTTTTGCGGCCGCTGCTATCCTTATGGGGCAGATCAGTGCTGAAGCCCTGGCTGCTCATCAGATCGCCATCAGCCTGGCAGCTTTGAGCTACATGGCAGCTACCGGTATAGCAGCCGCTGCTACCGTAAGGGTGGGAAACCAACTGGGCAGAAGGGACATAAAATCCTTGCGTAAAGCAGGTCATACCTGCTTTATAATGACCCTGGCATTCATGTTTATTTGCGGTATTATCTTCTTGGTCGGAAGAAATACGTTTCCGGCTTTTTATACCACTGACGATTTTGTACAGTCGCTAGCCGCACAGCTATTAATCGTAGCCGTACTTTTCCAGCTTTCCGATGGCTTACAAGTGGTAGCATTGGGCGCCCTAAGAGGAATGTCGGAAGTGAAGATACCTACCTTGATCACCTTTTTTTCCTACTGGGTAATAGGTTTAACAGGAGCTTACCTCTTGGGTATTAGATGGGGAATAGGGCCTATGGGAGTTTGGTACGGTTTAGCAGCCGGGCTTACCGTGGCAGCTCTTCTTCTGTACTGGCGCTTTGAATGGAAAACCAAAAGGATATTACATGAGTAAATTTAACTGGAAGTATTTCATTGTCTCTCTTTTATTGCTGGCTCTACTGGGCCCTGTCAAATTTTCCCTGGGGGATGTACCCATAACCCTGCAAACTTTCATACTATTTACAACCGCAGCCGTTTTTGGAAAACAAACTGGTCTCTACGCTACTTTTACCTACTTGATC
This sequence comes from Owenweeksia sp., assembly GCA_028277105.1. Classification (GTDB taxonomy): domain Bacteria; phylum Bacteroidota; class Bacteroidia; order Flavobacteriales; family Schleiferiaceae; genus JANQHO01. The sequence goes on from JANQHO010000062.1 coordinate 10,942, forward strand.
TTAGGTGCTTTTGGTTTGCCTGTTTTTGGAGGTTATACTTCTGGTTGGGAAAAATTCATTGGCTCTACAGCCGGTTTTTTATGGGCCTTCCCTTTCATAGCTTATTATGTAGGTTGGGAAGCCGAAAAAAGGCCCCTCACCTTTTACCATTTCACCGGTATTTTCCTCAAGGCACATTTTATACTACTGATACCCGGCTTCATTGTACTATATCTCAGTTTAGAAGGAATAAGGCTCTGGGATACTTTTATAAGACTAGTACCCGGCTTGTTTCTTAAATCGCTGGCGGGAGGATTTATTTCAGTTTTTCTCATAAAAAAACTTCCGGCCAAACAGACGGAAGTTCCTATCAATAATTAATTCTCTCAATCTTGTCTACTGTACCAGTAGAATACCTTTCATGGCTGTATGCCCCGGATAGGTGCAGATAAACTGGTAAGTACCGGCTTCTGTCGGAGCAGTAAATTCCAATTCCACCGTTTCACCGGGATTGGCCAACCCCGTGGCTGCAATTATTTTATCGTTTTCCGGCACATAGCCTTTATCCGGACCAGCCTCCAATCCTGCCTGACTTACTTCAACTTGAGCACCTACCGTTATAAAAACTGCATTGTGGATCATAGCTTCACTGGAAGCTTCATTGATCAAGGTCAGTTTTACTTTAGCTCCGGCAGGAACCGTTAAGCGTTTGGGTTCGTACTGCATATCCGTCATGGTTTCACCTGTAGTGGTAAGAGTTAGGCTTACCTCTTTAGGCTCAGAAGTTTCCGGAGCTTCCTGCGTCACAGTTTCCTTTTGCTCAGTTTTTGGATTCTCCTTCTTCGCCTTGTCGGTGGTATTTTCCTGTCCTCCGCCTCCGCATGATACCATCAATAAAGCGGTAAATACTGCTAACACTATACGTTTCATTGTCTTTTTGATTTATTAGATTCGTTAATTTATAAACCAAATCTATAACTTAAAGTTTTGTCTTCCAGCCATTCTTTAAAGATTCTTTTCATTTCCCGCTCTACCCTGTACCATCAGCCAGGCGGAGATACCATTCAGGTGGAACAAACTGCTCATTATCTCAGGCAATTGGGCTGTACCGTAGATATTTACACTTCCGGTCCCAAACCTGCTTCTAAAGGCTACGATCTGATTCATTTTTTCAATCTGATCCGTCCTTTTGATGTGCTGCCTTTCCTGAAGCAAGGGCATCCCCCTTTGTTTACCAGTTCCATTTACATCGATTATTCTTCGGCCATTGGTTATAGTGGAACGCTACAGCGTTTTTTTTATCTGCTTTTCGGAAAGCATAACGTGGAACTTGCTAAAGCCAAAGCACGCTGGCTGAAAGGCAAAGACCGCTTTCCCGGATTTGCTTATTTGTTGAGAGGGCATAAAAAAAGTATCGAATTATTGCTGCGAAAGAGCAAAGCGGTACTGGCCGCCAGTGAAGCGGAACTTACTTTGATCCGCAAAGATTTTAAAGCAAACTTCAGAGGAGAAAAAATTAGCCTGGGCACCGAGCACATCGGGGAGTTTAATGTCGGAGAGAAACAGCCTAAGTATCTGCTATGTGCGTCCCGTATAGAAGCCGTTAAAAATCAGTTGAACCTGATAAGGGCTGTCAAAAACCGGGATTACGAACTTACCCTGGCCGGAAAGCCTGCAGCTAACCAGCCGGATTATTATCGTCAATGTAAAGCCGAAGCCGGCTCCAAAGTATTTTTCCCGGGCCAAATCAGCCAGGATCAGCTTAAAGCGGAATACGCCAAAGCCAAAGTTCACGCTTTACCGAGTTTTTTTGAAACCACTGGTCTGTCATCCCTGGAAGCTCTGTTAGCAGGCTGCCAGATCGTAATAAGTGATACTGCTATCCAAAGGGAGATTTTTGGTAGCAAAGCCCAATATTGTCAGCCTGATAATCCAGAGAATATATTCTCAGCTATTGAAGAAGCAGCCGGAAAAGATGAAAATCACAGCAAATGGGTCAAAGAAAATTTTAGTTGGCGAAAAAGTGCTGAAAAAATTTTGAATCTTTACCGTGAGTTCCTCACCAACAACCAAACATGAAGATCGGCATTATAGGAACACGCGGTATTCCTAATTATTACGGTGGTTTTGAAGAATGCGCCCAACAACTAGCAGTGCGTTGGGTAAAAAAAGGCCACGAAGTATTAGTATACAATTCACACCGCCACCCATATCAGCAAAAAGAATTTGAGGGGGTGGAACTCATTCATAAATACGATGCTGAGCACCGCATAGGCACAGCCGGTCAGTTCATTTATGATTTCAACACCATTTATGATACCCGCTGGCGGAATTTTGACATCATATTGCAAATGGGGTATACCTCCAGTAGTGTTTGGAGTTGGTTACTACCCAAGGGCCCGGCCATTATAACGAATATGGATGGATTGGAATGGAAACGCAGCAAATACTCAAGGGAGGTTCAAAGCTTCCTGAAGAAGGCCGAAAAGTGGGCGGTAGACGCTAGCAATCTATTAATAGCTGATGCAGAAGCTATGAAAGACTACCTTAATGAAAAATACAAAGCCCAGATCATTTACATTCCTTACGGTGCCGATGTTTTCAAGGAGGCTGATGAATCGGTTTTGGAGAATTACAATGTCAGCCAGGGAAACTACAACCTTATTGTGGCCCGTTTGGAGCCGGAAAACAACATTGAGACTATTCTAAAAGGAGTACAAAAAAGCCAGAGTGAACGCGTTACCCTGGTAGTAGGGAATCACGAGACCCGCTACGGGGAGTACCTCAAATCTACCTTCCGCGACAGCCGTATCCGCTTCGTAAAAGGCACTTATAAAAAAAACAAAATTCTAAGCCTCCGCTATTATGCCCACCTTTACTTTCACGGACATTCTGTGGGTGGCACCAATCCTTCATTGCTGGAGGCTATGGGTTGTAAATGTATGATCTGTGCCCACGACAATGTTTTTAACCGTGAAGTATTGGGCGATGACGGTAATTACTTTTTGGATGAAAACGATGTGGTAAATGCATTGGAATTGTTGGAAAAAAATGAAATCCAGGAAGAAAAGATCAGGAACAACCTGGAAAAGCTGCTTAACAAATACAATTGGGATTCTGTAGCCGACCAGTATGAATTGACTTTTGAACAGGCGCTGGTGTTGAGAAAATAGGATTTAAATCCTTTTGTTTTTTTCAGTTCTGCTCAGTATTTGCCATATCGTATCGAGTACAATCTTTACGTCCAGCAAAACCGACCAGTTCTCGATGTAATACACATCGGTCTCCACCCTCTTTTTCATCTGATCCAAGTCGTGTTCTCCGCTCAAACCAGAAACCTGGGAAAGTCCGGTTATACCAGGTTTTACCCAATGACGTAACATGTATTGATCGATGATCTCCCGGTAAGTTTCCGTATGGCTGATCATATGTGGTCGTGGTCCTACTACCGACATTTCTCCTTTTAGCACATTGACGAACTGCGGCAGTTCATCCAAATGGTATTGGCGTATAAAGCGGCCAAAAGGAGTAATGCGTTTATCCCCTGCCCTGGCTTGTTCCTGATCGGCCTTGTTATTAACCTGCATACTGCGGAGCTTATAGATATAGAAGTCATCATCCGCCAAACCGGTACGCTTTTGCCGGAAGAACACCGGGCCTTTACCAGAAAGGGCCACGCCTAATATCAACAAAGGCATTAGCCAGGGATATACGAGTATGATAACCAGCAGCGACAAAGCCACATCTCCTGTTCTTTTGATAAGACGGTTATGAACGTATTCCAGCGGTTCTTTGCGCAATTGTAGTACGGGTACATCCTGGTAAAAATCTATGTGCAGGTTGCGCGAATGCTTCAATCCCAGATCGGGTATAATACGGAAGCGAATGAGATATTCATCAGCCAGGCGAAACCATTGGAACAATCGCTCGTCACCGGAGGGATAGGCACAATAAAGCTCGTCCACCGGGTTTTGTTGGAGATAAGTTTTAAGTTGCTGCTCACTTCCATCAAGGGCTATGCCTTCTACTGGTTCATCCGAAAAATAAGCTTCTACCTTAAGCCCGAATTCCGGGCGCTCATTAACTGTTTTATAAAAATTTAGTAGCCCGTTACCAGAGCCTACCAGTACTACTTTACGAAAATTGTGACCCCTTCTGCGGTAAAAGCGCAACAAGCGCAAAAAGAAGAAATGCCAGGGCAATACCGTAACTAAAAAAGAAGTATAGAAATAAACCAGAAAGAGGCGGGAATACTCGTCTTTTTGCAAGCTTACCAGAAAGAGCAACAAAATAAAAAGGTGCAGGAAATAAACGTTGAGTGTTTTAAGGGTGGCTTTGCGGGGCTCCAGGGTAGTACCCATTTGATAAGTTCGGAACAAAAGGGTAAGGAACAACCAACTGAGGTTAAAGAATACGATCAGTTGAACGTAGTAATCGTAATACTCGGTTTGCCGCAGCCTTATCTCGTCAAAGCGCAAAGCCCCGGCCAAGAGAAAACAGGCATTGAGCAACAGCAGATCTCCGGCAACAATAACAAACTGGAAAAAGCGGGCGTAGCGCGATTGCATGGAGCCAAATATAAGGGATGGGAAGGTAAATTAATTATTGGTCTTATCCAGGTAAGTCCGTATTTACAGATTAGAAAAAAACACTGAAAACCATAAATTTGTAACAAGAATCCTATACTGAGACTATGAATAATGGCCAAGCAAATAGATATATTATTTTTGATAGCAATTGCCTGTTGTGCAACAGTTTTATTCGAAAAATCCTCAAGCAAAACCGCACTATTACAATTGTGGCTTCTAAAAGTAGTATGGGTATTTCTTTAGCCAAAGAATTTGGCATAGATATCCATACGCTTAATGAATCCATCTACTTAATAGATAAAGAATACGTTTATTCTAAGTTAGAAGCGATAAGAAGAATATACTATTTAATGGGGGGGCGTTTCATTGTATATTCAAATTTACTGAAGCTAATTCCCCTTCCATTAAAAGAGAAGACTTATGACTTGATAGCTAAGAACAGGTACTTCATCTCCCAATATTCCAATTGTCAGCTATTATCACCAGAAGAAAGAGAGAAGGTGATAATTAAATGACTATCTTCTTTGTGTAAATTATATTTCCATCTTTAATAAGTTGTAAAACATATACCCCCTCATTATCAATAATGATAGGATTTTCTTTTTGGAAACTCATTTGTTTTATCTTTTTACCTAGCAGATCGTAAACCAACACCTTATCAGGAACATGCTGTAAATCCAGTATTTCTATAAATATTTTATTTCCATATCTGGTTAAATTAAAATTTTCTTTCAGAGAATGATCAACGTAACCAATATTCCGGCTTTTATTCTTTATCCAATTAGCAATATCAATAATAATGGAGCGGGATACTTCAACAGAATCGTCATGCGTTAAAAAGTGATTTACATTGGGATAATGTTTACTATTTGTCGAATCTAGTTGTAAGATACTCCTAATTCTGAGTAGATTATCAAGGGGCACATTAAAATCACTCTCTCCCTGCAGCGCCAAAATGGGCTTGTTAACCATTAACAAAACATCTTTTACGGAATCGGATTTGTCGATCCAGCTTTTCCAGAAAAAAGAATACGCACCTAATAGTTTTTGATTTGGAGGCCATGTATTTTGGCGGATCTGCTGAAAGTTCTGAAAGGTTTGTTGCGACAAAAGATACCCTTGAGCCGAGTCGATACACTTATTATAGATGAATTGAATTTGAGCGGCTATCAAACTGTCTACAGGCGAAATGGCTCCTGCCAGCAGTATAACGCCCTTAGCTGAACTTGACAGATAAGGAACTATGAGAGCACCCTGACTATGCCCGGCAACATAGAGTTTATTACTATCAACTCTGTTATGGTTTTTTAAAAAGCTAAATGCCGAATGGGCATCCTTGATGAAGTCGTTAATGGAAATGGTTTGTTCGTTTAAGGCAGTTCCGTAGGTGTAGGTTCTTTTGTCGTAAACTAAAACTGCAATACCGTTATTGCTTAAACCGGATGCTATATCCCTGAAATTCTTTACAGTTGACGGGTACATATTCGGATACAGGCATTGCGATTGCGGATCGTTCAGGCTAACGGTCTGGTGCCTGTCCATAGGCCCTGAGCCGTGAACCAGGATAACACCAGGGACCTTTGCCGAACCCGAAGGCAAATGGATCTCACCAGAGAGCTGTAGGGTATCACTAAGAAACGATACCTGTTGTACCGATTGCGCTCTGGAATAAGCTACACTGAATATTAAAAAAACGATTATTTGTAATTTTTTTCTCACTTTCCGATCCTTTCTGTAATATCATTATACAAATCTGTGTTATTAGCTACACTAAACACGAAAGTACCATCATCGGTTTTGATGCTCAGCATTTTTTTTCTATTAGTAACAAGGAATCTGGTTTGATCCATGGCTGAGCCTATATATCCAAAGACCCCATAGCTACCACTGGTAAGTGTTGTTGAAGTATATCGGACTTTAGCTATTTGGTGAATGGCGCCATACGAAAAGAAATACTTTTTATAAAAAGAAACAATTCTTACCCCGCTATCTGTTATCTGAACAAAAAGAGGCATTCTGATAAAAAAATACACTAATACGGCAACTGAAAAGATCAGACAGGTCATTAAGACATAAAATTGTGTACCACGCCCTTCTTGTAAAAGATTAGTGAAGACCAAAAAAGGCACCAGCAATGCTACCGTAAGTGTAACGAGGATAACATAGGGGTCAAAATCTACTTTATACTTCTTGACCATCTACCGCTAGTTTATACTTTGCCGTGCTCTTTTTAAGAAAGCGAATAGGGGATTTAGACAAAGTGCGATACCATAAGAAGTCAAAATTTTGTCCGTAGAAGTAAATGATAAGAATCCCTACCATAGCTAAAGAAAAACTCCAGAGACCGAAAGTAAAACCAATTAGTAGATGCAGAGAAATCCCAGATAGAAAAATAATCTTTCTCACAAATTGATTTGAAATTAAGATCGCTACTCCCAGCAACATTTCAATCAGCAGCGTCCCCCAGGTCATTAAGGTAATCATCACGGATGACTTAAAAGCAAATGAAAACAATTCCAGCAAAGAATCATTCATGCCAAAATTAGTGTCATACACCCAATAATAAACAGCGGTACCATCAATCCATTCAGCTACAAACATTTTGCCGATAGCAGCTTGCAAGTAAAGAAAGCTGACTTGTAAATAGATTATCAAGTAGGAAAAAAAGCTAATCGTTTTAGAGTAATAGCCAGCATTTGGGCTGGTTGTACTCCAGTGATTTAACCTATTATCGCATAATAATACAGGAATCATTAAAAGGGTTAATATAGCTGCTATTTGATCCCCTCCCTCAATAATGGAAACAGTATCCCAATAACTAAATGTGACCCACCAGTGGGGTATTGCTGAATATTTGGGTAAATAACCGCTGATCACCCAGACAAGAATTAAACACGATAAAAATATGGCGACACCTTGATGGTCAAATAAACTAAATATCGAAAACCCTAAACTGTCATCTTCCAATTTCTGTTCAAAAAAGAATAGGGTTTCTGTATTGTTAAACAATAAAGATAATAGTGTACACAAGGCTATTAAGCTTCTTGCTAAACCAAGATTAAGCGTCCAATACTTATTGGAATCAATAATAGTATTTATCTGTTCAAATATCTTTCTCATCTATACAGGCCAATATGTATCTTTTCTTGGGGCGTATTTTGTTGTATTCGAGCTTAGAAAACCAAACCCAGGGGATAGGCTTTGAAACTTCAAGAAGCAAAGTGTCAATATTGTTTTCCAGTGGAAATTCTTTAAACTTATATACGTTTAATCTGCTAAGATCAAGTGAATCCAAACTGTTCCTTGTAGTAAACCAGTGCTTATTATCTATAGAAGTCATACTGGTAGAAATGTGATGGTATAATATTCTATTGGTTTTTTTTAAACCAAAAAGGTTTTCACGTTCCACATTCTTTAAGGGGTATAGCTGTAAGTTACTGTTTTTCTTAATGTAAGCGGTAAGCCTGTGGTCATTCTGCGGTGGCTTGGTAAAAAAAGCCCATCCTTGTGGAGCTAATTTATTAAATAGTGTGTTTTTATCAAGATAATCAACAGTAACCGGGTTATTCTTGAAAGTGGTAAAGACACCCATTATTACGATATAGAGAAATACCAAGAATACAATAGAAAAAAATATCTCTTTCTTCATGTTTATACGCTTTTGCAAAAAATACTGCCTTTAGATCAATCTAAAGGCAGTTGTTATAATATAGCAACATGATACTAAAACCACATCATCTGTAAATTATCAAATTCTCGGACCGCTGGGATAATAAGCAACAATCTCTGTTATGATCGTTCCTTGAGCAATAGAAGCGTAAAGAGTAGGATCCTCGCCTAATACATCGTCAACCTTGGTTTTAGTAATAGTTACATTGATAGCAATAACCAAGGCAACAACTACTGTGATTAAGAGAACAATACCTACTCCTTGTGTAATAATAACGTCTCCATCTGGTTCCAATTCATACTCTTCCAAAACCTGAGAGATCGACATACTTGCTTCATTTTGTACGATGTCCTCAAAATATGGGAAAATGATATCAGCAGCTGTTACAAGGGTTCTTTCAACCTCATAAGGATCACCAGATTCAACACCATCCTTGAATTCAGTAAAAAAGTTTGGTGATACAGTTTTGATATGTGTAATTAGTTCATCTTCAACCTGCTTCACTTCTCTAATTTGATTGGCATCCATCCCCAATGCATCCGGGGAATATTTAGAAATTGTAGGGAAGTGCTTAGTAGCCTGTCCATTAGCAAAGATGATGGACCTGAAGAGTTCTTCACCACTGTAATAAAGTATATTTGAGACCTTCTTCGTAGCATTATTAATAGTGTTCTCTTTATTACAGGAAACATTAAAAAATAAAGCTACCATGGAAAGCATAAAGAGTTTATTTTTGGCAATTTTTCGTATAGTTTTCATCCTTTAAATTAAGTAATTAGTTCAACATAAGGGTTAATCAATCTTTCATTTCTGAATATAATTATTACTGCCTGATCAGAGCTATTGCGATCATCTATGAATTGTGGATTAAATAACATATTGCATGAAAACAAATATATATACTAAAACCAATCCACCAAATCATTGTAATTCTGATAGATATAATTTTTCGATACAACAACTACTTACACAACTATTTTACAAATAGATATACACATTCATAAAATCAAAAATTTTCATATTAAATATTTATATGGTGATTTTTAAATATAAAGGAACAAGTCTATTATTATAACATAATATAAATATTTATTAACCAAAATATTACTAACATATTTAATCAGAAATATTTATACTATACTGTCCTGTTTTTTAGTGAAATAACTTTACAGCAATTTACAATGCTCCAGCCAAGAAAAAACAGGCGTTGAGAAACATATCTCCGGCAACAATGATAAACTGAAAAAGCTCAGGCATAGAATACCGAGAAATATAATATTCCTTTTCATAATAAAATTTTTCTATAGTAAAATAGGGTTTAGGCTCATTTACAAAAAACACCTGCAGTTACTTCTCAAGGCTTTCTACCATCCTTAACTGATAATCCTCCCAATCCCCTTTGTTTTGATCTATATATTGCAGTAAAGCTTCTTTTATCTGGGAGTTATTGTAAAAGCCTTTCAACATAGTTTTAGCTTTAGAACGCAATTTCCAATTGGTATGGAACAAGGCATTAAAGAGATAAGGGTTCATGGAGCTGTCGTAAAAATTGAGGGCTAAAAGGGCATCCATGGCATTGATGCGGGTGTGAAAATCATAGGTAGGCGACATACGGAAAATCAGTTTTTGCAAAGCTTCTATGTCTTGAAATAATAAAACCTGGTAGGTTATGGCAGTGATCTCTACCTTACGTCCGGGAATACCGGGTTGCTGTGTATGCAGGCTGTCGTACAACCACCGGTTATTTTGGGCTTGTTCTATGTCAATGGATAAGTGAATGGCATTTTCCCGCAATTCATAGGAGCGCCCTTTACGCAGTGTTTCCAGCTCCTTTTTAAAATCCTTTTTAAAATCACCAATAAAGTAGACTGCTTCCTTTTGCAATTGCACATCAGGGCTGTTGAGGGATAAACGCAAGAGTTTTAAAGCCCATTTTTCTTTGCTTTCCATAGCCTGCCTTAAAGCTTCGGCTCTTACGGCATAATGCCCACCGGGATTTTGGACGATCTTTTTCAAAAGTTTCTTTTTGGTTTTCAGCTCAAAGGAATCAAGCGCTTTTGTTGCCAGATAACGATCCAATAAGCCAGGCGCATTCAACACTTGTAATTCCCAGTATTTAAAAGGCTTTTGCTCTTGAATCTTTACCAGCTTAGCCATATTGGGGTTGATGGTCCAATAGTGTACCGGGCTATTGCTCGGTAGAGGCTGCCCCATTGCAACACTATCACCACTTTGGAGGGAGTCCAGTACAAATTCCTGACTGCTGCCATCTTTAAAATAAACGGTAAGTGGGATGTCTATTAAAAATGAGCCTAAAGCTGAATCCCGGGGAATATTGATCTTAAAAAACAATGCATTTCCACGGACTTCACTGTTGATACTGATCTGCGGCTCTCCTGCCCTTTTTACCCATTTATCCAGAAAAGGCTGTATGTCCTTTCCGCTCATCTCCAAAACCGACTGCCGCAGATCTTCTGTTGTAACAATACCCAGGGCGTGGTTATTAAGGTAGTGTTTTATAGACTGGCGATAGGCTTCATCGCCCAGCATATTTTGGAGCATATAAAGTACCCAGGCGCCTTTTTGATAAAAGCGGGCGCTGCCAGCCTTCTCACTGGCTAAGGGATAATTGTCTGTCAATGAAGCGGCAAAAACCATTTCAGCCGCTTTCCAGCGTTCCCAGTCAAAAAAATCTTTACCATACAGATTTTGCTCCGAAAGCCATTGATAGTAGGTGGCAAAGCCTTCGTGTAGCCAATGGTGTTTGCTATTAAGAGCAGTAACGTAATTGCCAAACCATTGATGGGCCAGCTCATGGGCATTGACGTAAGTGTAGTTGCGGTCGTTCACAGCAATGGAATCTACCAGGAAAAAATCCCCGAAAATAGTAGCAGTAGTGTTTTCCATAGCCCCGTGGCGAAAATCCTGTACCGGAACCTGTTTGTAATTAGCCCAGGGGTACGGAATGCCGATCTCTTCCAGTATATAGTCATAGATCTTCTCATTGTGAGCATAGTAATAATTGTAATCCCCTTCCCGCTCAGGATAATAATACTGGGTTAGCGGGATACCATCTTGACCCCTGCTTTGCACACTGTCATACTGACCTATGGCTAATGCGATCAGGTAACTGCTCATGGGCTTGTTCATACTGAAATCCCATTGATTGTAATCGCTACTCAAATTTTTCACTTCTGCCACTCCATTGGCTACCACCTGATAGTCCTTGTCAAAAAGTATACTCAGGTTGACAATTACCTTATCGGTTTGGTCGTCTCGGTGTGGTATCCAGTGCCTGTGATCTGTCCCCTGCCCCTGGGTCCATATCTGCCTGGGAGCCTGACCGGTTTCATCGTCCCAGCCTACAAAGTATATCCCTTTGCGTGGCTTACAATCATAACTTATTACCAAAATATTAGTATCTCTTAATTGATCGGGAGTTAGATACAACCAAAAGCCTTTATCATCATATTTAAACTCTACTGATTTCCCATTGAGATGAGCAAAATGGTAGTTCATTTTTATACCGTTCAGGTAAATGGAATCGGGTTGGCCTTGTTGGGTGAAGGTGTGAAATACCATCCCTTGTATTTCAGAACGATCAGGAACGGGGGTTACAAATAGGTTTAAATGAGTAAAGTCAACTGTTTGTGAGCTGACTGATAAGACAAAAAAAGCAAGAGTATAAGTGAAATATCTCTTCATCATCTGGATTTGTGGGGTTAAAGAAAATCCATAGGCCTGATCAGGCCAAATGATTTCAGGAATTTCTCACAGGTAGAATCTTCTGCTAGGGGCCATAAACACGAATACAATCTTCCTTGAATTCTTTGTCCAGTATTTCACCGCTTTGGGAATCGATCACTACCCGGTGGGAGATCACAAAATCATATAGCTGGCCGGGGCATTTTCCAAGATCGCTATAAGTATTGGCCCGGGCGGTGATCTGCCAGGCGCAATGTTCCTGGTAATTGAGCTGAACTGCGCTTAGATCAAACTCAGCATCGTGCCGTTCGTCTACTTTCATCAACCCTGCTTTTTTAGCCAGTTCAATGGCCTCTGCCTGTCCTATCTTTTTGTTTTGACCACACTCCCTGACAAAAGAATGTTTCTGGCTAAGGCTTTCAAAGTCATCTGTTTCTTCAACACCCAAATAATATTCATTCTTCCCTTTGATCAGCTCCTGTCCATGAAAATCTACAAAGCCAAAGAGTCCCTCTTTCTCTACCTGGAATAAATGCGGAGAAGGTATATAGTCTAATATTTTGTCGTAAAGCAAGGGTACTATGGTGTCTCCCTCATAACTCAACAAGCCGTATTTTCCTGCCAATTTCACTTTTAGCAGTCGGCTTTTGCGATCAAACAGGTATTGATAACCTATTTGATCATAAAGAGGAGGGATCAATACATTATCTGAAGTGTCGATGACTGCCCATTTGCCCTCTATGGGCACAGCCATCTTTTCCTGGTACAGTGCTATTATCCTCTCGTATTTACCCAGGGGGATCAGTTCTTCTCCCCTGGCGTTGATCAATCCTATTTTATCATCGATCAATACTGTAGCAGTATTACCAAAAAAACGGTTGATCCGATGGTATTTAATTGGGGTCAACTCCTTACCTCGCTGGTCGATCATACCAAAAAGCCCGTCCAGCCTTACACTGAAGCGTTTTGGGTTACTTTCACCTGAAAGATCGGATAGGTCAGAAATTCTGAAATATTTGATGGGTGTAATCTCCCTTCCCTGCTTGTCTGTAAGCCCTTCCATACCATTGTATTCTACTATGTTTAAGCCATGCGCAAAGCGCCTGATCTCTTTTCTGGGAGGTATGGGAGGTTCTTCAAAATACTCATTCCCTTCAGTGTCTACTTTTCCCCAATAATGATGGTAGCGCACTTTAGCCCAATTGCGCTTATAAGGCTTTACTTCATAGTACTTAAAGGGTATAACCACCTTGCCATTCCTATCCAAAGCCCCTTTTTTGCCGTTGAGTTCAGCGATAAGCATACCGTGAAGGAATTGATCATCCAGGTTGTGGTATTTAAAATCGATCAGGACATTGTTGTTAGAGTCAATTATACCATATTTGAATTTTTTGACCTGGGCTATCCCATTCCTGAAGAGAAAGGCTTCCTCATATTCAAAGGGAATAACCGTTTCATTATTTTTATTGATATATCCCCATTTGCCGTTTTTCTTTACCGGGGCCAAACCTTCTGAAAAGAACCAGGCCAGATCGTACACCAGGGGGATAACCAGGACGTTTTCCCGGTTGATAAAACCGTATTTTTTTCCAATTCTCACTCTTGCCAGGCCTTCCTTAAACTCTCTCACTTCATGGTAGGTCATTTCGTTGTACTCTTTGCCAGTGCTATCTATCAAGAATCTTTTCCCATCTTTCATAACAACGGCATAGCCCTCCTTGAAATCCCCGGCTTCCTCGTATTGGTATGCTATCTTCAACTGGCCATTCAGATCGATATAACCAAATAACTCTTCTCTATTCTGCACTGGACATAATCCATTGTAGAAATGTCCGTGACTGTGATAAGTTCCCTTAAAAGCCAGGGTTCCACTATCGGTAAAACATTGATATTTACTGACAAAACCATTATCAGATTTGTCAGCCCAAATAAGGTTGTGAGTTGACCACTGCATAAACCTGTATTGTAAGGGCATTACCTCCTTACCTTTCCGGTTTATCAGGCCATAAAGCAGATCGCCTTTTTTATATTTAGCTACAATGGCATAGCTGTTATAGAATTCCCCAGCTAAATAATATTGAAAGCCAATAACAATATGACCGGAATGGTTTATGTAACCCCATCTTCTCCTGTTTTCACTCCTCACGGCTGCCAAGCCTTCTGAAAAAGGAAGGGCAAAATTGTACTGATAGTCAATTAAAGCCTGGCCGGAACTATCCACATAACCCCATTTACCATTTTTTTCAGCTGGAACCTGGGCATTTAATGAAAACAAAACGCCCCAAAAAACCGGTATCCATCTAAAGGCAGGATAGAAGTTTCTCATTTTACCTCTTTTCTGCTACAGAGGAAAGAATTATGCCATTTAGAATTCGCCTGACTAAACCTAAGGCTTAGACAGGCTTTAAACGTGAGGTGGATACATATCTACTCACTAAGAATTTTGTCAAATAGGCTTCGATACTTGCTTTCGGCAAACTCAGTCTGACATAAAGAAACGAGCAGTCACCCTGGGTTTTTAAGCTTGCTGAAAAGTACCTGACTGCCGTCAGGCAGGTCGAAGGATGTGTTAATCCTGATCATATTTCTATACACTCTCAAAGGGAAAGCCTACTACTGAACACTCCTAATATCTAATGGCTATACTGAGCTCATATTAAGTTAAAGAAAAGCTAAAGGGATTGCATATATCAGAATTGTATATTTACTTTGTTTTTCAAAGTACTTTATATGAGTAACGCTAAAAAAGATATAAAAGAGATCAAAAGCCTGATGGAACGCTCTTCCCGTTTTATTTCCCTTTCGGGACTGTCAGGGGTTTTTGCCGGACTTTATGCCCTCACAGGGGCTTACATTACCCAGGTTTATTGGTTTCCGAAAAAGGGTAACAGGCACCTGGAAGAGTACGCTGCCCAGAATTATAACCTGGAGATGATGGCTCTTGCTCTGGCGATTTTAATAATGTCCATCCTAACGGCTATTTTTTTCACTACCCGCAATGCTCGTAAAAAGAAGCAAAAAATATGGGACCGCACTTCTCAAAGGATGTTGGTCAACCTGGCCATCCCACTGGTAACCGGGGGAATTTTCATCCTAATACTCTTATACCTCCAGATGGGCATTTTCCTGATTGCTCCGGCTATGCTCATCTTTTACGGGCTGGCCCTTATCAATGGCAGTAAATACACTTTAAACGATATCCGTTACCTCGGTTATTGTGAAATAGTTTTAGGCTTACTGGCCACCTATTTTTACGGTAATGGGCTTTTGTTCTGGACACTAGGGTTTGGTGTACTCCACATTGTTTACGGAGCTTTGATGTATTGGAAATACGAACGATGAAAAACCCTATAGAAGGATTACATAAAGAGTTTGAAAACCGTATCAAATTGGGCATAATGTCGGTGCTGATGGTAAACGATTCCGTTGATTTCAACGAGTTGAAAGACATACTGGAGGTAACGGACGGCAACCTGGCCAGTCATCTGAACGCCCTGGAAAAAAAAGATATGATACTGGTTAAAAAACAATTTATTGGCAAAAAGCCCAACACTTCTTACCAGGCAACAGTTAAAGGAAAAACTTCTTTCAAGCAGCACATACAAGCATTGGAAAACATCATTAATAAACAATCTTAATTTTTTTTACCTATGAACTTTGTAACTCAAAGTACTTTCACAAAAAACAAAACTCAAACCCTTGCCCTTCCCCTGGCCACCATAGCTTTTACCCTCCTGTTTCACCAAAGCGATATAGGCCTTAACCTCGCTTTGTTTGACATAGCTATGGTGGTTTTTCTTATAATGACTAAACCGGAGTCTTTCAAAAAAACCGAAGTGAAAATAGCGGTACTGCTTACCCTGATCACTGCCTTTTGTACTGCCTGGTATGGCACTCCCGATAACATCATCTGGAGTATTGTTTGCCTGGGCTTGCTCAGTCAATTGGTACTTTACCCCCAAACCAGTGTTCTTTTACTGGAAACCAGGCTTATGATAGCCAGTCTGATAAGCCCTATAATGCGTTTTAGCGAGCTGTTTAATCCTGTTGAACCAAATACCAACACCCCCAAAAGCGGTAAACGGGAGAAAGTGATCCGTATCATTTTCGTAGTGATCCTTCCGCTGATCTTTACCCTGATCTTTGCTGGTATTTACCGCCAGATGAATCCTTACTTTGATAATTTCTGTAAGGAAATAGAGGTTTACATCAATTTTGAGGTATTGCTCACAGCTGCACTGGGACTATACATCTGCACGGTTTTCTTAAAAGCTTTTGTGCCGGATGAGATCATCAAAACAGACCAAAAACTCCAAAATGTATTTACAGCAGAAGGCCGGTCAAATCCGCACCTTAAACTGGAGATGCAATCTGGTATTGCCTTATTCAGCATGTTGAATCTCACCCTCATCATTTATCTTATTAGCGATGTGATGTTCCTCCAAACCATTCATTTACAAGGCACTGTTGATCATAGCAAATACGTACACCAGGGTATCGGAATGCTCATTGTTTCTATTTTGCTGGCTACAGCTTTCATTCTTTATTTTTTCAGGGGCAGTGAAGCCAGTAAACTACCTGTAAGCAGCTGGCTCAAAAGACTGGCTCTGCTTTGGGTAGTGGCCAACATGAGTATTTTGATCACTACAGCCATAAAGAACTACCTCTACATTGATGAATATGCCTTAACCATTAAAAGGATAGGGGTTTTCATTTACCTCTTGTGTGCCATAGCGGGGTTAATGATCGCCTTTGCTAAGGTGCATCAGGGTAAGACCAATGCTTTTCTTTTCCGCAAAACTTATTGGGCTTTCTTAATCATTCTCACAGCCAATCTATGTATGGACTGGAGTACCATTATTGTAAAACACAACCTTAAGGCCCACATTGAGAATGGACAAACCTTGGATTGGCGCTACCTGCTGAGAATGGACAACCGCACCCTTCCTTTAATAAACGAAAAAATAGGGCAACTGGAACTCAACGTAGATGAATATGATTCTTTGAAAAGAGAACTGGAAGCAGAAACTGTAGGCCTTATAGGCTACCAGCCTAAGTTGAGGGAAATAGTGATCAGCGATATTGTAGCTCAACAAAAACTGAATCACTATGAGTAGCAGAAACCTTAAACCTTTCCAAAAAACCCTGCTACACTATGGACTTACTATGCTGTTAGGTTGTTTCATATTTTGTTCTTACCAGCTAATCGATCAACGGTTGGAAGAAAATTTTTCCAAGTCGTTTTCCCCTAACGATGCTTTTTGGATCATTTTCGCTCTTACGACAATACCAGGGATCATTTCTATCCCTTTGCTATTACCCATCTTCTTGTATTATCATTACTTGAAAGAATTAGGTTTCAGAGATCAACAGCTTTATTTCCGGGGAACGGGATTTTTCCTTTTGCTGGGAATATTGTGGAGTATCGCATTACATTATTGGTTGAAAGACCTGTTTAACGAAGATCATTTATCCAGGACTCTTTTATTCCTGTCTCCATATACCATAGCTGCGGCACTATGCTTTTTGCTGATCGAACTCTTCCTTTATCCTTCTAAATATTCAGACAGTTCTCCTTAATTTGCAATGTGCAGCAAAATGTTCTCTCTACATCCATAGAGTATTTAAAAGGAGTTGGTCCTGCCCGGGCGGAGCTTTTACAAAAAGAATTGGGTATTTCCCGTTTTGAGGATTTATTGCATCTTTTTCCTTTCCGCTATGTAGACCGTTCCCGCTTTTACAAGCTCAATGAAATACGCTCAGCAGAAGCCGAAGTACAGATCATAGGTCAGATCACCCATTTGGAAGAAATTAAAGGAAAAGGCCGGAATAAAAGACTAGCAGCCCGTTTTGAAGATAGCACAGGAACTGTAGAACTGGTCTGGTTTCAGGGGGCACGCTGGATAAAAGGTTCCCTCAAAACCGGTAAAGATTACGTATTGTATGGCAAGCCTAACTGGTATAACGGCAAATACAGTTTCCCCCATCCGGAACTGGAATTATTGGAAGATTTCAAAGCCAGTCCCCTACAAGGTTTACAGCCCGTTTATCCTTCTACCGAAAAGCTGAGCGGACGCGGTTTGAATTCACGCGGTATAGCCAAGCTCACCAAAACCCTTTTACCTCAGCTAAAAGGTAAACTGAACGATTACCTGCCAGAAAATATCCACTCCGACTGGAAACTTCCGGCCCTGGAAGCTTCTTATCTGGAAGTCCATTTTCCCAAAAGCCTGGAACGGTTGGAAAAGGCCCGTTACCGGCTTAAGTTTGACGAATTCCTCTTCCTCCAACTGGAACTGATCCGGCAGAAAAACATCCATCGCCATCAGTTCAAGGGTTTTGCTTTTGAAAAGATAGGTGACACTTTCAATCGCTTTTATGAGGAGATCCTGCCCTTCGAGCTCACCGGAGCCCAAAAAAGGGTATTAAAAGAGATCCGCAGGGACATTATGCACGGAGCACATATGAACCGCCTGGTACAGGGTGACGTTGGCAGCGGCAAAACCATAGTGGCTCTCATGAGCATGCTTATGGCTATTGACAATGGCTTCCAAGCCTGCCTGATGGCGCCTACCGAAATTTTAGCCACCCAACACTACAATGGTATTTTAGAACTCACTGAAAAACTACCGATTGAAGTAGCCCTGCTCACAGGTTCTATCAAAGCAGCCCAACGCAGGCTGATCCACGAAAAATTAGAGGGTGGCAGCCTCCATATCCTGATAGGAACCCATGCCTTAATTGAAGAAAAAGTACAGTACCAGAATTTAGGTATAGCTGTAGTGGATGAACAGCACCGTTTTGGGGTAGCCCAACGTGCTAAATTGTGGAAAAAGAATAAACTTCCTCCCCATATTCTGGTGATGACGGCTACCCCTATTCCGCGCACTCTGGCCATGAGCCTGTACGGCAACCTCGATATTTCAGTAATAGATGAATTACCCCCAGGCCGCAAGCCCATTACCACCATACACCGCTTTGATACCAACCGCCTGCAGGTTTTTGGCTTTCTCAAAGAAGAAATTGCCAAAGGCCGTCAGGTATATATTGTATACCCATTAATAGATGAAAGTGAAGCCCTGGACTACAAAGATCTGATGGATGGTTATGAAAGTGTGGTACGGGCCTTTCCCCGCCCTGATTACCAGGTAAGCATAGTACACGGCAAGATGAAGCCGGAAGACAAGGAGTTTGAAATGCAGCGTTTTGTTACGGGTAAAACCCAGATCATGGTTGCTACTACTGTAATTGAAGTAGGCGTTAATGTGCCTAATGCCTCGGTAATGGTCATTGAAAGTGCCGAGCGTTTTGGCCTCAGCCAGCTCCACCAGTTACGGGGGCGGGTAGGCCGGGGAGCCGAACAATCCTATTGCATCTTGTTAACGGGTAGTAAGTTGAGTAACGATGCCAAAACCCGTATTAAAACCATGGTAAAGACTAATGATGGTTTTGAGATAGCGGAAACCGACCTCAAATTGCGCGGCCCAGGCGACCTGATGGGCACCCGCCAAAGCGGCTTGTTCGACCTCAAAATTGCAGACATTGCCCGCGATAAAAGCATTTTGCAGGCAGCCCGTCATGCCGCTATTGACCTGCTGGAAAGCGATCCCCGCCTGGAAAAAGCGGAACATCAGGCGATTAAAAACCGTTTTAACCAGAAGACCAAAGGCCGGATTCAGTGGAGCCGTATCTCTTAACAGGTATTATATATTTGTTAGAACTTGAAGTCGCATAATGCGACCTCAAGATTAGCTATTTATGGAAGAAGCAGAATATTAATCATCGAGTTAAAGGAGAATACTGAAGAATTGCATCTCATAAAGCGGTTATATTTGTGCCAGTTCAACTATGGCCTTCTCCTCGACTTCGCTCGGAGTGACAGCCAAGCCTGAACGGTATCACTGAGCGTAGTCGAAGTGGAGTGAGGACTATACAGATCTAAAAATCATTAACGCTACTACTAAATATCAGGCTATTATCACAGCCCGTTCTCAAGGCTTCTGGCAAAGCCTGAAGGAGGTATGGCAACACCGCCAGTTATTGTACACCTTTGCCTACCGCGATTACCGGGTGCGCTATGCTCAGACCTATCTGGGTTATTGGTGGTCCATTTTACAGCCTTTAGCATCTGTAGCGGTATTATTTCTCGTTTTTCAAAAACTGATAAAAGTACCTACCGGGGGTATCCCTTATTTACCTTTTGCACTAAGTGGTATTATCCTCTGGAATTATTTCAATTATGTGATCACCCAATCAGCTGCTTCTCTTATCAATGCCCAAAACATGATCAGTAAGATATATTTTCCCCGCCTTAGCTTACCACTTTCCCGAGCTTTGGTGGGCTTGATAGAACCGCTGATTGGTTTCGTCATTTTGATAATTGCTCTAATTGTATTTACTGATTTTTCCCTTTGGGGATTATTGGCCTTTCCTCTGGTCATCCTGCTTACCGCTATGGCATCAGTAGGCATCGGCTTGTGGACCAGTGCCCTATCTATTAAATTCAGGGATTTGCAACAAGTATTGCCCATTGCTTTGCAAATACTATTTTTTCTCACCCCGGTAGCTTACTCTTCTTCCCTGGTCAATCAATTGCTCAGCGAATCCTATCATTTTCTGATCTACCTCAACCCGATGAGTGGTATTATAGAACTTTTCAGATGTTTGTTGTTTGGCGGTCCATTCAATAGTCTATCTATCATTTCCATTTTAGTAAGTATGCTTCTATTCTTAAGTGGTTTGCGTTACTTCCAACATTCCGAAAAACACGTAGCTGACATCCTGTGAAAGAGCCTGCTATCCTCATAGAAAACCTCAGCAAGGAATATACTTTAGGCCGCCATGGACGAAAGGGCAAGAAGTTCCAGGCCTTAAAAAATATATCACTTGAAGTGGAACAAGGCAAGGTTATGGGGTTGATTGGTCCGAATGGGGCAGGAAAATCAACCTTACTCAAAATACTGGCCCGTATAACCCAGCCTACAACTGGAAGGATTGTAATGCGTGGCCGGCTGGCTTCTCTCCTGGAAGTAGGTACTGGTTTTCACCCCGAGCTTACCGGAAGGGAAAATATTTTCCTGAACGGGGCTATTCTGGGTATGAGCAAACAGGAGATCCACCAGGTCTTTGATGAGATCGTAGACTTTTCCGGGGTAAGCCAGTTTTTAGATACCCCTGTGAAGCGTTACAGCAGCGGTATGTACGTACGCCTGGCTTTTTCCGTGGCCGCCCACCTTAACTCCGACATTTTACTGGTTGATGAAGTATTGGCCGTGGGCGATGCCGAATTCCAGAAAAAGTGCTTGGCCAAAATGAGCGAAGCCACTCACGATGAAAACCGCACGGTAATTTTTGTGAGCCACAATATGAGCATTGCCCGTACTTTATGTGATCAGATCACCTATCTGGATAAAGGACAAATCCAAAAAAAAGGAGATGCTACAGCCATATCGGACTTTTACCTGCAAAGCCTGGATGACGATACTCAAACCGATAATTTAGCCGACAGGACCGACCGCAAAGGAACGGGTGAGGCTTTTATTACAGACATTAAAATTTACGATCTCAATACGGGAAGAAAAAATATATTGATCACCGGAGAAGCCGTTGAAATAGAGGTCAGTTTTAATTCCAATAGCCTCAAAAGCCTAGGTGATGTTAATGTCTTATTACACATTTTTAACAGTGACGGGCATTTTATGGGTACCCTCAGCAATCGCCTTAGGGGAGTTGGTTTTCAGAATATGGCTGCCACTTCAACGGTAAAATGCAGGTTGCCAAAGCTTCCTCTCATGGCGGGGAATTTCTTCATTAAAGCCCACCTGGAAATAAACAGGCGTAAGGCTGACATCATAAACCATGCTGCCCTTTTTGAAGTATTAGAGGGAGACTATTTCAACAGCAATTACTGGTATAAGCGCAGGCTACCTGGAGTTATTATGGAGCAGGAGTGGTTTAAGTAAGTTTTCTGAAGAATCGCTTCCAGTTCAGAAAATCCACCTCTTTTATTTTTGATTCAAACAATTGTAAAGCTTGTTCGTACAACTGCATATCCAGGCTATTAGCTCGCAATATTTCACTCCTGAATTTCTGCTTTAGGTCTTCAGCTATATCAGTTTGCTGAGCCATGTTGCGCTTTTGATAATTGATCTTTTTCCAGCCCAGCTCAGATTTAAGCCAAAGTAATGAATCATCAAACTGTTCTGTTATACCACAAAAAAACACCCTCTCTTTAAGGTTGGCCAAAGCTTCTTTTAGCATAGTGTCTTTATCGATCAATGCTCTTTCTTGCCTGCGCCAGCCAGCGAGATACTGACACTGCCAGTTTTGCCCTTCGTAACTACGCAAAAAAGCTAAAAAGTTTCCATCATTCAGGTCTTCCTGTTTTTTCCGGGCAAAGTGTAAATAATGAGAAACCATCTGGTTAAAGGGGTTCCTCAAAAAGCATATTACTTTATAGTCAAATAAATTTTCAGGGAGAAAAGAAAAATCAAAATGCCCGAAAAGCATGGCTTTTCTTTGATTGAAGCCTGCTTCAAAAGCAGTCCTTTTTTCTTCTTCAGTGCCGTAAATAACTGCTGTATCTTCTTCCCCGTAGTTTTTTATAGCGATTTCACGCAAGGTAGTTCCAGCTGTTTTGGAAATATGAAGAAAGATCAGTTTTTGAGAATTCATAGTACTTTAGGCCAAACAATTGCCTAAAATAAAGTTTAATTTAAGATGGAAGTTAAAAACCCATACATCATCATCGGTAT
This sequence comes from Owenweeksia sp., assembly GCA_028277105.1. Lineage (GTDB taxonomy): Bacteria > Bacteroidota > Bacteroidia > Flavobacteriales > Schleiferiaceae > JANQHO01. The sequence goes on from JANQHO010000062.1 coordinate 33,639, forward strand.
GCACCGCAGCGGCACCTCCCTATTGGCCAAAGTGCTGGAAAAAGGGGGTGTTTTTATGGGCGTGATCAAAGACCATAATTACGAGGCTATGCATTTCTTAAGCCTCAACCAGCAAATCCTCTGGGGTGCCGGGGGCAATTGGTTAGAGCCTGTAATTCCTGAAAAAAAACATTGGAAAGCCCTGCCCCCTAAAGAGCTTTACCACGAGCACTTTAAGCTCAACGGCAGATTGCAAAGACTCAGATATTCACTCTTTCCCCAGCCTTGGGGCTGGAAAGATCCCCGCAATACCTTTACCCTGCCCATGTGGCTGGAGCTATTTCCCCAGGCCAGGGTGATCCACTTGCTACGCGACCGCGAAGCGGTTGCCTTAAGTCTTAAAAAACGAAATAATGTGCCGGGAGAAGTGCACGATCCGCGTTTGAGCGATCTGGATTTCAACCGGGAGCTTTGGGAAAAATATGTTCACCAGGGTAAAAGTTATTCCACTTTGCTGGGGAAGAATTATCTTGAGATCGAGTATTACGACCTGATCCACAAGAAAGCTGCAACCGTTAAAAAACTCGAAGAATTTACTCATCTACAGTTGAGGAATATCATTAAAGCTTACGCCCGCACTTAAATTATGAATACTGTAAACCCCAAAGTATCGGTTATTCTTCCCTCCTACAATCACGGGGCCTATCTGCCAAAGCGGATCGGCTCTATTCTGCGGCAAACTTTCACGGATTTTGAACTGATCATTTTAGACGATTGCTCAACTGACAATAGCCGGGAAATTATAGAATCCTACCTGGAAAAGTACCCTGAGATCAGCTTACAATTCAACGAAAAAAACTCCGGTAGTCCCTTTATACAGTGGAATAAGGGAGTAGCCATGGCCAAAGGGCAATATTTATGGATTGCCGAAAGTGACGATTATTGTGAACCTACCTTGCTGGAAAACCTGGTTCCGGAACTGGACCAAAATCCCCAGGCAGGTATAGCCTATGCTCAGTCTTACCTCGTAAATGAGCAAGACGAAATCATTAACAGCTACCTGGAAAATCTGAAATTCATCTATAAAGGGTATAGCTGGGAAAAAGATTTTTACGCAAAAGGCAGTGATGCCTGCCGGAACTGGTTGCTCTTTCACAACCCCATACCCAACGCCAGCGGGGCATTGATACGGAAGGAAGCTTATCTGAGAGCCAGCGGTGCTCCTGAAAATATGAAATTGAATGGCGACTGGTTCCTCTACGCCAAAATACTCAGCCAAACCGATCTCATTTTTAAGGCCGAACCCCTCAATTACTTCAGGGTACACCAAGCTACCCAAAGGGAGCGCTCCCGTTTGGAGGCCAAAATTTACGATGAGATCAAAACCATTATTGGCTATATCGAAAAACACGTGGCCAACAGTTCTGAAAATGCCCAAAAAGCTTATGCCACGGTAGGTGATTGGTGGATAGGAAGCTTACCTTACCAGGCGCGTACCAGGGTTAACCGGAATAAAAACAGGGAGTTATTCCATTTCTTCAAAAAGTACAAAAGCAAGCTGCGGTGGCGGATTTTTTTGACTTACCTGATAGTTTACACCCGTTCTTTTTTAATTTCGGTAGGCTTACTTAAACCTTTAAAAAACCTGAGAAGCAAACTTTTCCCGGGAAAATACTTTGAACATTAATGCCTTTCTTCTCCGTTGTCATACCGGTTTATAATGCTTCTGAAACACTAAGGCAAACCCTGGATTCTATTGCCTTTCAAACTTTCACCGACTTTGAAGTGGTGATCGTTAACGATGGTTCTAAAGACAACAGCCTCGCTGTAATTAAACAATGGATCACACAAAATCCGGAACTGAGTGTAAACCTTATAAGCCAACGAAATCATGGACTGGGAGCCAGCAGAAACACAG
>JANQHO010000064.1 GCA_028277105.1 Owenweeksia sp.
TTCAGAAGGATATCGGCAGGTGTTTTTACCCGCTATTATCATTACGATGAAAACCTTTCTTATTTCCGCCTCTCCCCTTCAGTTAACTTCTTCATCAGAAAACCATACCCCCGCAGCCCTTTGATCCAAATTTTGAAACTGAGGGCTGTATCGGTTACCCGCGAATTGCGCAGTGGTTTTGACGGTCCCGCCAATAGCTTTAACAACGCCAGTTATCAGGTTTTCAATGCCCGTTACCGGCTGGAGCATACCAGTATTTTAAAACCCTACACTATTACAGCCGATTTTCAGCTCGGGGATAAATTCAGCCGGCTGGATGTAACAGCCGATCTGCGTTGGATGCTACCCAATAAAAAATGGTTGATCTGGCGAAATTTTGGAGGAGTATTTCTGAATAACGATTTTGCCGATCAGGGCATCCGGCCCAATTATTACAGCTATGGTCTCAGTGGCACTTTGGACTATCTCTTCGATTATAATTTCATTGGCCGTTCTGACAGCAGCGGTATCTGGAGCCAGCAAATGTTCATTACCGATGGCGGTTTCAGAAGCCAAACCAGAGTTTTTGCCGATGACTGGATGCTTTCTTCTTCACTGTCAGTACCTATATGGACTGTTTTTGGGCTATTTGGAGACATTGGATTTGCCGATAATTTTGAACAGTTGTACTGGGATTACGGAGGACGTATTTCGATTTTTACCGATTTTTTAGAAGTATACCTGCCCGTTGCCAGCAACCAACAAACCTTCATTAACCAACCTAATTATGCTCAAAACATACGTTTTATTCTCAACCTCGATCTCAGTGCTATGGTAGAGCGTTTAAGAAGAGGGTTTTACTAAGCGATTGAAGCTTAGTCTTATTTACTCCGGCTATCTTAAACCCTCAATATTCGCTACATTTGCAGTCCCTTTAATTTAAATAGCTGATATGAGTAATACCAACGCAGATACAGAGAAATTGTCATTGGAAGAGTTTAAGCAAAGCGTTGTTAGCGATTATAAATTAGCGGTAGAGAGTCGTGAAGCTAGTTTGATAGGCCGCAGGGAAGTTTTAACCGGTAAAGCCAAGTTTGGGATATTCGGAGATGGTAAGGAAATCGCGCAGATTGCCTGGGCCAAGGTTTTTAAAAAAGGTGATTTCCGTTCCGGTTATTACCGCGATCAAACTTTTATGATGGCCATTGGTGAATTGACAACCAAGCAGTTTTTTGCCAGCCTCTATGCCGATACCAACCTGGAACACGAACCTGCTTCCGGAGGTCGTCAGATGAACGGGCATTTTGCCACCCGCACCCTGGATGAAAAAGGCCACTGGAAGGATCTTACCGAACAAAAGAATTCTTCGGCTGACGTATCGCCTACTGCAGCACAAATGCCACGCTTGCTGGGCCTGGCGCAAGCTTCTAAAGTTTACCGCGAAAACGATAAGCTCGATGGTAAAACCCGGTTTTCCAACAGCGGTAAGGAGATAGCCTGGGGAACCATCGGTAATGCCTCTACTTCTGAAGGTATTTTCTTTGAAACTTTCAACGCAGCTGGAGTTCTACAGGTTCCTATGGTCATATCCATCTGGGATGATGACTATGGTATTTCCGTCCACAATAAATATCAGACCACTAAAGAAAATATATCTGAAGTTTTAAAAGGCTTTCAGCGCAGCTCCGATTCCAATGGTTATGAGATCATCCGGGTAAAAGGCTGGGATTACCCCGCCCTGGTAGAAGCTTATGAAAAAGCAGCTAAGATAGCCCGTAAAGAACACGTGCCTGTTATGATCCACGTGAGCGAACTGACCCAGCCTCAGGGACACTCTACATCCGGCTCACATGAACGCTACAAGAACGAACAGCGGCTGAACTGGGAGCAGGATTTTGATTGTATCAGAAAGATGCGGGAGTGGATGATCTCCATGGCTTTGTTTACCGCTGAAGAGTTGGATGAAATAGAAAAAGACGCTAAAAAAGCTGCCCGTCAGGCCAAAAAAGAAGCATGGGACGAATTTATAGCCCCGGTAAAGGAAACTATATCAGAAGTAGCCGGTCTGCTCGAAGAGGCCGCCCCCTTCTCTTCCAATCAAGATGCCATGCATCAATTGGTTTCCGGATTGAAAAGCATGATGGATCCCCTCCATAAAGACAGCTTCTCTGCCGCCCGTAAAGCTTTGCGCTATCTAAAGAATACTGAGCACGAAAGTAAACAGGCTATCCTCAACTGGCTGAATAATACCAGGGAATTGTATACTGAACGCTTCAACTCTCATCTTTACAGCGAATCAGATAAAAGCCCCCTCCAGCTTGAAGAAGTGCTTCCCGTTTACAGCGAGGAAAGCCCAGAGGTAGATGCTCGTATTATTCTAAGAGACAATTTTGACCGCATTCTGGCGGAACGGCCTGAAGTTTTGATCTTTGGGGAGGACAGCGGGAAGATCGGTGATGTTAACCAGGGATTGGAAGGACTGCAGGACAAGTACGGGGAAATAAGGGTTAGCGATACCGGGATACGGGAAGCTACTATTCTGGGCCAGGGTATCGGTATGGCCATGCGTGGGTTGAGACCCATAGCCGAGATACAATACCTCGATTACCTGCTTTATGCCTTACAGATTATGAGTGACGACCTGGCCACTGTACAATACCGTACCAAAGGAGGGCAAAAAGCCCCTCTCATTGTGCGTACCCGCGGACACCGCCTGGAAGGTATCTGGCACTCCGGTTCTCCGATGGGGGCTATTATTAACTCCCTGAGAGGTATTCACATCCTGGTTCCCCGCAATATGACGAAGGCGGCAGGCTTTTACAACACTATGCTGGATTCTGATGACCCTGCTCTTTTGATAGAGTGCCTCAACGGCTATCGCTTAAAAGAACGCATACCCGATAACCTTGCTGATATCCGTACCCCTCTCGGGATACCTGAGGTCATCCGTGAGGGAAGCGATATAAGCCTCGTTACTTACGGTAGTTGCTGCCGCATAGCCATGGAAGCAGTAGAAGATCTAAACGATCACGATATATCTGTAGAAGTAATTGATATTCAAACTCTTTTACCTTTTGACAGGGAGCATCGCATCATTGAAAGTGTGAAAAAGACCAATCGCCTGATGGTTTTGGACGAAGATGTTCCCGGAGGAGCCAGTGCCTTTATCCTGCAGAAAATACTGGAAGAGCAAGACGCATTCAAATACCTGGACAGTAAACCGCTAACCTTGACGGCTAAAGACCACCGTCCTGCTTATGGTTCTGACGGGGATTATTTTTCCAAACCCAGTGCCGATGATGTTTTTGAAGAGATCTACCGGGTAATGAATGAGTTTGATCCGGAAAAATACCCTGCCTTGCAATAAGTAACGCTCATGCCGGGCTAAGGCCTGCCTACCGCAGGCACGCCCGGTATCTGAATATTCCTAACCACGATTATGAGATCGCGGCTTTCCGCTCCGCTACAGCCGCGATGACGGGAAAGTATAAGAGGCCTGTCTCCGGGGAACTC
>JANQHO010000056.1 GCA_028277105.1 Owenweeksia sp.
TCAAAACCATAAGCTATTGCCCATATGGATACAGTGAGGGTCATAATGCCAAACCATCTTACTGTATCACTGGGACTGGTTCTAAATACCTGGAAAGAGGTAAAAAGTACTAATATTCCGGCAACTAGAAGTGTAATAGAATAAACATTAAAATGTAACTCCATAATTATTGAAGTGCGAAATGCCAGTGATACTCCCCTCTTGCAAAGTAAAGTCAAAAGACCATTCTAAAAAAACTAATCGACCAGATCACTAAAAAATATCGGGATTGTAGTTTTCAGGAAACTTCCCGGTAATAGGTTTATACAGTTGCTGAATGTGTTGCATATCTTTTTCGAAGTCGCCACTCAGTTGAAATAAATCCAAAACCCCCCCCTCCTTCTCTTTGTAATCGAGATAACCTAAACTCACCGGTACTTCAGCCCCCAGGGCAATGTGGTAAAAACCGGTACGCCATTTCTCAACTGCTTTGCGGCTGCCCTCGGCCGGTACTAAGATCACCATGTCTTTTTTACGGAGCAGATCAATAGCATGATCTACCAGTTTATTGCCTTTGTTACTGCGGTCTACCCCTAAGGCTCCTGTCCATTTAAATAGCCATCCGAAAACGCCTCTGGTGTATTCAGATTTAATAAAATATCTGACATCCACACCCATATACCAGAAGCAAGAAAGGGCAATGGGAAAATCCCAGTTGGAGGTATGAGGGGCAGCTACCATTACAGAAGGACTCAGCCTTTTCGGATCTGTCACTTTCACTTTCCAACCCATAAGGCCCAGGAAAAGCCTGGCTAAAAATTTTTTCAATAAATCTTTTTTTCAAAGGTAAGTCCTATGGTCTTAACCAAAATATTCGTCCTTAAAACCAATCAGGTATACCTTTTCCTTGGCCCTTGTAAAAGCGGTGTACAGCCATCTCAGATAATCTTTATCGATCTCATTATTCAGTAAAAAAGGCTGCTCAATAAAAACATTGTTCCACTGACCACCCTGCGCTTTATGGCAGGTTATGGCATAGGCAAACTTTACTTGTAAAGCATTGAAATACGGGTTTTCCCTGACTCTTTGATGGCGTTTGTACCTGTTAGAAATATCGGCATAATCTTCCAGTACTTTCTGGTAAAACTGTTGTGCTTCTTCCCAATCCAAAGAAGGTGAAGGCATATCGAGCACATCTAACAGCAAAATTGTATCCAAAGGCTTTTCATCGGGATAATCAACCAGTCTTATCTGAGCCCTTACAAAACGGTAGCCGTATAAACTCTTGTGCTCATATATCTGCAAAAGCTCAATGATGTCACCGTTGGCGATGAAGCCCGCTTTTGACTGTTCTGGTAACCAGAAATAATTGTTTTTTACTACCATGAGATAATCCCCACTGGATATTTCGTCCTCCTGCCAGAGAATGCGTGCGCGAATTTGCCGGTTGTAAAGATTAGCCCTTTTGTTAGAACGTACAATTACGGCTGTTCCTTCCCGGCCAGCTTCCTTTATAGATTGGTTGAGGGCGTCTTCTATTTCATAACTTTCCAGTAGACGGATTACATCACTGCTTTGTTGAAACACTGGGCCCCTCTTATCAGGGGATATTTCCAATAACTGGCGTAATTCTGTAGCATTGCTTAGTATTCCCGATTCTTTTGCCTGCCTCATTACTTCTTTCATCTCTATCTCCACTACATTTTTGCGATAATGTACAGCCAGATAGCTGGGGTCTAAAGCGGGGCTGAGCTCTGCCTTTACCGGAGGTAGCTGGGCTGAATCGCCTACCAAGACCAATTTACAATTAACCCCTGCTCTTACAAATTCAAGCAGATCGCTCAAAACACCGGCTGAAAACATTCCTGCCCCTCCGGCATCGGTTATCATAGACGCTTCATCTACTATATAAATTGTATTGGAGGCTCTGTTTTCTCTCAGTTTAAACACCATCCCCCCCTTACTGTCTCTCTTGGGCCGGTATATATGTTTGTGAATAGTAAATGCCGCTTTAGCTGCATAGCCCGACATTACCTTGGCTGCCCTGCCGGTAGGTGCCAGCAAAACGGTTTTTCTTTTAAAAGAAGGCAAGGTTTTTACCAGGGTTTTGATCAAGGTGGTCTTTCCCGTACCGGCATAACCTTTCAAAAGGAATATCTGAGAACTATCCAGCGATAAACAATAGTCCGACAATAGCTTTAAAGCGCGCTGTTGATCTCCTGTTGGCCTGAATCCAAAATTGCGGAGCAACTCCTTCTCCAAAGACCTTGTAGTACTCATCTCCATGGCTCAAAAATAAGCCCTTAGAGGCTCTGTAAAAAGAATTTCATCAACCAAAAAAAATTGTAGATTTGTGCGCATCGCAAACCAAACTCCGCTTTAAAAAGACATGAATTCTACCACGTCACTGATTGTAAAAATTGTTCTCGGATTATTAGTTATATACCTAAGCTATACTTTGTACGAGATCATTCAGGAGCCTATTCGCTTTGAAAAAATAAAAGAAAAAAGATACGATAGGATAAAAACCCGCTTAGAAAAGATCAGGGATGCACAAAAAGCCTATCGCGAGGAATACAGTATTTTTGCCAAAGACTTTAATACACTCATCGCTTTTGTAGATACCGGTAAGCAAACTATTGTAGAGCGCAAAGACTCATCTTTTATGCGCTACAACGAGGTTTATCAACAAGACATGGAAGTAGATACCATCATTACCAAAATTCTCGGCTACCAGGATGTTAAGGAAAATCTGTTTGGAAAAGGCTTCGATGCTAATAAATTGCAATACATTCCTTTCACAGAAAACGAGAAATTTGAAATGGATGCCGGAAAAATAACCGTCAATGAAGTAGTAGTACCGGTTTTTGAAGCCAAGGCTAATAACAATGTCATTTTTGATGATATCTATGATAAATACAGCCAATTTATTGAAGCTGACGGTTCATTGGCTGTAGGCTCTATGACTGAACCCACGCTAAGTGGTAACTGGAAGTAAAAATACTGGTTCTACCTTTAAAAAAAGCCTCCAATTAGATTCCAACGGATATAAGGGCTGTCATGCGGTAATTGAGATCCGTATGGAGGGCGCTTCTATACTACTCACAGGGGCCAATAAAAGGGAAATAATGGCTATTGGCACTGAAGGTTGGCCTGTTACCCGGGGTGAGGATCTGATCAGGCAACTGGAAGAGTGGCTCACCCGTCTGCCCTTTCCCTTAAAGGATTGTCAGTCTATACACTGGATCTTAGCACTTCCAAAATTCACTTTAATCCCGGAAAGTTTATTTGTAGCAGACAAAGCAGGGGTTTACCTCACCCAAACCTGCCAACTGCTGGAAGATGATATGATCTATATGGACAACTGGAAAAAAAACTCCTTGAACTGTGTTTATGCCGTGCCGGCTGAGTTGGATGAATGGATCACCAGTAATTATCCTGAGAGTATTTTTTCGCACAGTTGCCAGAGTTTATTTAAAAGTATTTCATTTCTACCTTCTCATAAAGAAGTTGCTTTAATCCATATCCATCCGGTTACAGCGGAATTGCTTCTTTGCAAGCACGGTGAAGTAGTGCTCTATAATCAGTTTGATTATAAAACTGCTGAAGACCTGGTCTACTACCTCTTGTTTGCTTTGGAAAACAGCAATATGTTAGCCCCTGAGACCCAATTGTACCTGTCGGGCGATTCATCGTTGAAATCTTCTCTCATCCGTATTTTAAATAAATACATCGGCTCAGCAAAAGAAGTTGATAAACCGCGGGAGTTCACACTTTCCAAGCCGTTAAGCCTGATTGATCTTCAAAAAGTTTTTCCCCTTACCGGAGAGCTATGATTAGGATAATAAGTGGGAAAAACAGAGGTAAACGAATACTGGCCCCTAGGAATTTACCGGTAAGACCCACTACTAATATGGCCAAGGAATCGCTGTTTAATATTCTCAACAATGAATTTTACTTTGATGACATCAAGGCTTTAGATCTCTTTGCCGGAACGGGAAACATCAGCTATGAATTGGCCAGCAGGGGGTGTGAGGATATTACAGCCGTAGATACCGAAAAAGCCTGTATTGGATTTATAGAGAAAATCGCAGATCAATTGAACTTTGATTCAATAACTACCTACCGGGAAGAAGTAATACACTTTCTGGAAAGGGAGTACAATCAGTATGACCTGATCTTTGCAGACCCCCCTTACGACTATGAGGATTATGAACAATTGGCTGAGAAGGTCTTTTTGAGGCAATTACTGAAAGATGAAGGGCTACTGGTCATTGAACATCAAAGCCGCCTGGATCTGTCAGATTTGGATAATTTTGAGTTTTCGCGTAAATACGGGAATGTGAGGTTTAGCTTCTTCAGAAAGCCAGCTTATTAAATGCTTTTGAGATACTTCACGAGTTGCTGAACAGCCTTAGCTCGATGACTTATCCGGTTTTTTTCTTCTGCACTCATCTCGGCAAAGTTCTCCTGATAACCATCAGGTAAAAATACCGGATCGTAACCAAAACCCTGTTCGCCTCTTTTCTGGGTCGTTATCACACCTTCCACTTTTCCTTCAAATAAATGTTCATTCGACTGGTTATCGATATAAGCCATCACTGTTCTGAAGCGGGCCCTACGATTGTTAATGCCTTCCATAGCCAGCAGAAGCTTATTTATATTGTCTTCAAAGCTGGCCTTTTCTCCTGCATAACGGGCTGAATATACACCTGGAGCACCATTTAAAGCTGCAACTTCCAGCCCGGTATCATCGGCAAAACAAGCTTTCCCGGTTTTTTCAAAAACATAGCGGGCCTTGATGAGAGCATTTTCTTGTAAAGTATCGCCTGTTTCAGGAATTTCTTCATACAAGTCTAATTCGGTAAGATAAACCACATGATACTTCCCTTTTAAAACATTTTTTATCTCTTTGGCTTTATGATGATTATGGGTAGCAAAAACAAGTGTTTCCATTATTGATGGTGATAAGGTTCATTATTTAATATAGTAAAGGCCCGGTATAATTGCTCAGCAAAAATGGCTCTTATTATTTGATGGGAAAAGGTCATAGACGAGATAGAAAGTTTAGTGTTAGCTCTTTGATATACCTCCTCTGCAAAACCATAAGGCCCGCCAATTACAAAAACTATCCGTTTTGGTCCGCGATTCATTAAACCTTGTAAGTATCTGGCAAACCCCATTGAGGTATGGCTTTTACCCTTTTCATCCAATAAGATTATTATATCATCCGGCTGAAACTCCTTGTGCATTTTTTCAGCTTCGGCTTCTTTAACCTGTTGTTCCGTTAAATTCCGGGTATGCTTTAAGTCAGGGATAATTTTCTCTTCAAAAGGAACGTACTTTCTTATTCTTTGGTAATATTCATTTGTCAAGATTTCTACAGCAGAATTTTTGGTCTTGCCGTTATTCAAAACTACTATCTTCATGGCATTGGTTAGTATTTAAAAAGTTAAGTACTTTGCCTTTTTAATGAATACGCAAAGATATCTAGACGATCTTATCGAAAGGGCTATAGCTGAGGATATAGGGAATGGCGACCACAGCAGCAACTCTTGTATACCGCCAAATGCCAGGGGAAAAATGCAACTGATTATTAAAGAGAGGGGCATTCTGGCAGGAGTAGAAGTAGCCAGACAGGTTTTTACAAAAATAGACCCCGACCTTTCTTTTGAAGCTTTGCTAAAAGATAGCGCTACCGTAGAAGAAGGCGATGTAGCTTTCTTCGTTTCAGGTAGTGAAATCAGTTTGCTACAGGGCGAGCGCCTGGCCCTGAATTTTATGCAAAGAATGAGTGGAATAGCTACCAAAACCCATGAACTGGTTGAGTTAATTGATGGAACCAATGCTAAAGTACTGGATACGCGAAAAACCACTCCTAGCATGCGCTTACTGGAAAAAATGGCGGTGAAAATGGGAGGTGGTTTCAATCATCGTATGGGGCTTTACGATATGATCATGCTTAAGGACAATCATATTGACTTTGCCGGTGGTGTGAGTAATGCCATAGAAAATGCCTTAGGCTACCTTGAGAAAAACAATTTAAATATCCCCATTGAGGTAGAGACCCGCAATTTTGGTGAACTGGAAGCAGTTTTAAAGGTTGGTAAAATACAAAGAGTGATGTTTGATAATTACAGTGTAGACAATACCTATAAGGCCGTTAAAATGGTAGATGGACAAATGGAAACTGAATCGTCAGGAGGTATAACCGCCAAAAACATAAGAGATTATGCTGCAACAGGAGTTGATTTTATTTCGGTTGGCGCCCTTACCCACAGCGTGAAGAGCCTCGATATGAGTCTAAAGGCTATATGATAAAGCAATTAAAAAAAATATGGGGCCAGGTGGTGGAAAGATCTCGCCATGTACATCTTCCGTTTTTCCAGGGCCTGAGTTTATACCAGGTAATGAGCTTTTTCTTTAAAGGTATATCAGAAGGGCGTATTACCAACAGGGCGGGAAGTGCTGCCTACAGTTTCTTTTTGGCCTTGTTTCCAGGAGTAATCTTTCTGTTTACCCTCATCCCCTATTTTCAGATCGATGGTTTACAAAAAGAGGTCTTTGAAGTATTCCAGCAAGTTCTTCCGCCTGATACTTATGATTCTGTACGTTCTACTATAGACGATATTCTCAACAACAAACGGGGCGGTTTACTATCTTTTGGTTTTTTCCTTGCCCTCATCTTTGCCACTAATGGTATCAATGCCTTGATATCCAATATGAATGTCACCATTCACGAGATCGAAACCCGGAATTTTTGGCGACAACATCTCGTTTCTCTAATGCTTACTTTTTGCCTGTCTATACTTTTTATCCTGGGCATAGTGCTTATCATCTTCAGTTCTACGGTAATCAACTCTATATTTAGTTTTCTTGAATTGGAGAAGGTATCACCTTTTATGGTAGATATCTCCAGATACCTGCTTCTGATAGCGATCACACTATTTGCCATTGCTATATTATACAGTTATGGGCCCGCTAAAAAGAGAGAATGGCAGTTCCTCTCCCCGGGAGCGATACTGGCTACCGTTCTCATCCTGGTATCCTCATGGGGATTCAGCTTTTATGTGAGTAATTTTTCCCAATACAACAAACTATACGGATCAATAGGAACGGTAATGGTAATATTGCTGTGGATCTACATCAATGCCCTGGTGTTGATCATTGGTTTTGAACTGAATGCCAGTATTGCTTCAGCAAAAGTTAAAAATCAGGAAAAGGAAGATTTAGAACTTGAATTAGGCTAATCCTTATGAACCGATCTATTCTTTTATTAGCTCTTTGGAGTATTAGCTCAATCTCTTTAGCTCAAAAACCCAATGATATTGTTGGAGTATGGCTCAACGAAAAAAAAGACGGCCATATTGAAGTATACAAAAAGGGAAAACAGTATTTCGGAAAGATCACTTGGCTACAGGACAACACCAATGATGATGGAAGCAGCCCTAAACTGGATACTAAAAATCCCGATGAAGCCAGGCAAAGTAAACCCATTGTTGGCTCGCTAATATTTAAAGGTTTAAAATGGGATGCCGCAGAGAAAGAATGGAATGGCGGTAAAATTTACGATCCCAGAAGTGGCAATACCTACTCTATGTTTGCCCGGTTGAGAAATCCTAAAACACTCTACCTCAAGGGGTATATTGGTTTTTCACTGATTGGCAGAAGCACTACCTGGACCAGATTGAACTAATTGTTTACCTGTAAAAGAGAAAAATTTCTGCTTTCATCATTGAAGTTGATCAATTTTCCCGGCTATTCTCTGAGGTTACATTAAGAATTATATTTTAGCATCTGCTCAAATGGAATAATATGACCTTAAAAAAATATACCCCATATTTTATCGCTTTAGCGGCCTTGTTCATTATTAATGCTATTTATTTCTACCCGGCTTACAGTGGTAAAAAACTAGAGCAAGACGACATAAAACTCGGAGTTGCCAAGAGTAAGGAGTTACTGGACTACCGGAAAGAGACGGGTAAGCAAGCTTTGTGGACCAATGCTATGTTTAGCGGTATGCCCACTTTCCAGATAAATATTCGCTACCCCAATAATGTTTTTGAAAAACTGGAAAAGCTTTTTAAGTTGTATCAGCCTGCACAAATAGGGTTGATCCTGTTTTTAATGTTTGGGTTCTTTTTCCTGCTTACTTCTTATAAGGTAAATCCCTGGGTAAGCGCCATTGGAGCAATAGCATTTGGTTTTTCCGCCTTTTTTATTATTTCGTTTGATGCCGGACATAACGCCAAACTGAGGGCAATAGGTTATGTAGCCCCTATGCTCATGGGTATCTTACTTACTTTTAAAGGAAAGTATTGGTTTGGCCTGGCTTTAACAGCACTTTTTGCCGGTATGGCTATCTCAGCCAACCATATTCAAATAACTTACTACTCTGTTATTATAGCAGCTATAATTACTATTGTTGAATTAATAGATGCTATAAAACATAAAGCACTACCTCATTTTGTAAAGAGTATAGGGATATTGTTAGTTGCCGCTTTTTTGGCTATCGGCCCTAATGTATCAAAACTATGGACCACTTATGAGTACAGTAAGGAAACTATAAGAGGAGGAAGTGATAGCCTGAGAGCTGAAAAAGAAGGCAAAAGCGGAGGGCTGGATAAGGATTATGCAATGTCGTGGAGCTACGGTACCGTAGAAACCCTCAACCTGATAGTACCTGATATTATGGGAGGTGGTGCTCAACAAAACTACGAGGGTACTAAAACCCATGATCAGCTTTTTCGCTCCATAAAAGGCAATCTACAACAGCAAGGGTATCCTGCAAAAACGGCTGAAAGCCAGGCCAATCGTCAAATTGCTTCCCTTTTCTACTGGGGTAATCAGTCTCTGGTAAATGGTGGTTTCTATTTAGGAGCCTCCGTATTTTTCTTTTTCATATTGGGCTTGTTTGTGATCCGGGATAAGAGAAAAAGTTGGGTTGTAGCTTCTGTGATACTGGCTATTTTCATGGCCTGGGGTAAAAATATGGTCTGGTTTAATAACATACTTTTTGAATATTTACCTCTCTACAACAAATTCAGAGTACCCTCTATGACGCTGGTCATAGTGTTTTTACTAGTTCCTTTTTTGGGTGTATTGGCTCTGGACTATATTGTTAAAAACAGGGATACCGAAAGGGAATTTATCAAAAAAAGCCTGCTCAATTCATTTTACTTTACCGGAGGAGTCTTTTTGCTACTTGCTGTTCTGGGACCGGCTTTTTTCTCTTTTGAAAGCGATAACGATGCCCGGCTTGCTCAAAATCCAGGTTTGCTGGATCTCTTAATAGAAGATCGTAAAAGCATTGCCCGTATGAGTGCTTTTCGCTCCCTGTTCTATGCAAGCATGTGTTTTGGGGCTGTTTACCTTTTCTTCCAAAAAAGATTGAAAAAAACTGCTTTCCTCAGCGTAATTTCAATTATTGTTTTAGCTGATCTCTGGTCTTTTGACAAGCAACACCTCAACGAGGAAGATTTTGTAAAACCTTCTGTTTATATGCAGGCTTTTGCTCAGTCAACGGCTGATAAATCCATTTTACAGGACAATAGTTATTACCGCGTTTTTAACCTCAACAACCCTTTTAATGATGCTATAACCTCTTATTATCACAAAGCCGTGGGCGGCTACCATGGAGCCAAACTACAACGATACCAGGAATTATATGAAAACCGCCTTTTCAACGAGCAAAGTGCTATTGTTGATGCACTTAGAAGCCAGAATGGAAATCCGGAACAAATCTTCAGAAATACCCATGTATTGAATATGCTGAACGGCAAATATGTGATCTATAGCCCTCAGGCGCCAGCTTTAAAGAATAATTTTGCCAATGGCAGTGCCTGGTTTGTAGAAGACCTTAAAATTGCTCAATCCGTGCAGGCAGAACTGGATATACTGGGAACTATCAACACCAAAAATACTGCTGTAGTACATTCTTCATTTGAAGAGTATATTGATAAATCAAATTACAGCGGTAAAGGCCAGGTCACTTTTGGTACTTATAGTCCTAATAAGATCACTTATAAATCTACATCCAGCGAAGATCAATTTGTGGTTTTCTCAGAGATCTATTACAGGGGTACAGAAAATGACTGGCAAGCGTATATTGACGACAAGCCTGTTGATCATATAAGGGTTAATTATGTTTTGAGAGGTATGAAAATACCGGCTGGCGAACACGAAATACGCTTTGAGTTTAAACCCAGAGCCTATTTTGCCGGTGAAAAAATATCACTGGGATTTTCAGCCGTTCTGGCTTTGGTTGTTGTCTTATCACTGGTTATCTATTTCCGAAAAGAATCTAAAGCGTAATTCCATCTAAAACTCTGGCTATTTCGCCAGCGAGTAGATCTCTACCGTATTTGCGGTAACCGGAAGAATTAATCTCGAGTTGACCTTGTTTGTATTTTTCAAAGTAACTCCTGACAAGTTGCTTCAGCTTGTCTTCTTCCTCAAAACCCACCACAATACCGGCAAATACTTCATTGATGATACGGGCAGAGTCACCGTTTACTTTTCCTATACAGATAATTGGCCTTTGCGCCCCCAGGTATTCAAATAGTTTTCCTGGTACAACCCCATCTATATTGGGAGTATTATTCAATGGCAACAACAAAACCTGCGATGATTGTAAATGTGGGATCACTTCCTTATGAGGCAGGTTTTTAATATGTTCCAAATGGTCATTTAAACCGTATTTTTCAACATCTGAAAAAACAGAATGGTCTACTGGTCCTATCAGTTTTACCTTTAGTTTTAACTTAAAATCTGCTTTTTCTTCAATGATTTTTTGCAATACCCGCCACAGTAGTACAGGCTTTCTGTCGGCATTCATGGAACCTATGTGGGTAATGGTAAAATCACTATCCAGCTTTCCGTTGGTGTTCTTAAAATCAGCCGGATCATAACCATTGGTAATAACCTCTACTTTCTTTTTAAAAACACCTCTATCATTAAAATTTTTTGCCCAACTCCAGGTCACCGTTATTGTTTTATCTGCTTTATTAATCACTTCTTTTTCAAGTTTGTGATGTTTTTTATCAGCATAGCGGCTCAACTTCAGCTTGTCATAATAATCCACAAATGTCCAGGGATCCCTGAAATCGGCTAGCCAGGGCACCCTTGTTTTCAACTTGGCTTTTAGTGCTATAATATGGGTTGTATGGGGTGGCCCGGTCGATATAATGGCATCTACCTCATTATTTCTGAGATATTTAATAAGTCTTTTGCTGGCTGGTTTTATCCAAAACCTTTTGGCATCTGGAATAAAAATATTCCCCCGTATCCAATAAGCTATGTTTTGCAGCATCTTATTGCCAGAGCCTTCATCCAGAAAACCGGGTTGGACTTTTTCTTCTTTTTTCTTGCCGGTTAGTTTCTTGTATAAACCGAAGGGCTCCCAAATAGGAACCCTGATGGTCTCTGTTCCGGGAGGAATTTCTTTTAACAGGCTTTCATCGTAAATCGATATCTCTGCATCAGTAACTGTGTATATTACAGGCTCCCAGTTGTAATTGCGCAAGTACTTACTCATTTTGAGCCAGCGTTGCACCCCTCCCCCTCCCATGGGAGGCCAGTGATAGGTTATGATCAATACTTTTTTCATCTTAGTCTGCCATAGGCTTCAGCAATAGGTACCCAGTATTTTTGGGTTACCTCAAATGGTTTATTGCACCAATCACGCACAATTAGTTTATCTTCCTCAATATCAAACCTACGGTAGTTTTTAACGTCCCGATAGCTGATGTAACAAAACAAATATTGAGGCCCTATTTCCAATACCTTTACTTCCACATCTAATTTGAGGTGAAAAAGGCCCAGATTATTATTCAGATACCTGTTCTGCTCTATTCCCACAAAAGCTACCGGATGAGCCTGGGTATCACGATAATGATTTCGCAGCTCTGTTGTGGCGGTATAACTGAGAACCCCTGCATCGTTGATCAAGTCTTCTCCTCTAACCCTAAGCTCAAATGAACCTTTATCATTATGCATATGACCGCGATAACGGTGGCCTTTTGGGTTGGCCATAAGGTTTACTGCCAGATAAAACCCTTCAGACTTAAAAATGTATAATCCTGTTTCTTCAAAAGCATATAATTTTATTTTACGTAGATCAATAACAGGATAGGACAGCACCCATGTAGATGTATAGGCAAGTGAGGATACAGAAAAAGTTGAAGCTTTTCCTGTATACGGTATTGGTTCATGCTTTGATATATTTGCCTTACCTTCTGAAACCTGGTTAAAAAACCACTGGTAAACAGTGTTAGAGGCCCCCGATAACCCCTGGTAAATTTCTAATATGAAGCTACTTTGTCCTGGGGCCGGCTCAAAGTTATTTTCATTCATTGAACCCTGAGACAAAAGATCGAGGACCCTCCCGCTATCATTATCTCCAAAATTTGGCAAACTGGCATCATCTTTCAGCAGTGCCTCAACAAAAGCCACTGCTTTGGATAACTTTTTTTCAGTTTTTTCCCTGAACTTGTAACCTGACCTTACCCCATAAGCATAAGTGATCAAAGCTATTTCTGTGGATAAGCGATGATAATAGACCGAGTATTCAAAATTACCTCCGTCATTAAAAAATTGCTTCTGTAACTCCTTTTCAAACTCGCCTAACGCCCAATATTGCTGTTCTTTTACTTGTGGGCCAGACAAATAATCCCCGCTTACTACAAGAGCCATCAGGTTAGACAAATAATGATTGGTGCCCAGCCCTTCTTTATGCTCGAGGTTTTCTTTCACAAACCACCAATGCTCAAAGAGCATTTTTAAAAGCCATTGCTTCGGCTGGCTATTGTCGAATAGCAAATCATAGCCTACCAGAATATTGACCAGCCTAATCGATACTTCCATGGCAGAGGACCAATGAATGCCTTTGTTATACGGGCACTGTTGGTTAAAAGATTGCACATGATCGGTAAATATTTTTTGGTGTTGAGGATCAGCCTTTAATCTATTGGCTATACCTAATTGGGGGAGATGGTGTAGGCGGGCAAACTCCCAGCAAAATTTCACATCAACACCTGCTTTGTTAAAGGCTTTTGAAAGCTCAATTGAAGGCTTACCATATTGATCAAACTGGAAGCCGGTACGTTGATCACGATTCCAATCTGGTAAATTTTCAGAGAGAGCTTTCCTAGGAAAATTTCCATAGCTAAAATCCTGAAAACCCCGGGGCTTATTCTTGTTTAGTATTGACGTCCAATCCGAGCCCAGATAATTGAATTCGTAATTTGAATAATAGTTTATAAGAGTCTCTAGTTTTTTCCGCTCCTCGGCTTTACAAGCCAATCCTTTTGGCTGGTAAAGAATAGAGTTAAGACTCCACGAATCGGCTGCCAAAGAGGGTAAGGGTTTTTCTTTAGACTTCACAAAACGCTTGTAGAGCCTCTTCAAAAAAACCACTAGGGGTAGGCGTATCAAATCCCAGTATATTGGCAGTTCTTTGGTTCTCAACTGAAAAAATTACTTGCAAATATGCTACTTCCTGTTTGTCTTCGTTTAATTTAGCTCATTAAAATCAGCAATATTCTTGGGAACTATCCGCAGACAGAGTATAAAGACAACCCTGGTAATTGCTACAGGTGTATTGCTTGGGTTCTTTCTCAAGCTGTTTGTATTTACTGCCTATTTAAAGCCAAATGAAATTGGCCTCTTAACGGTATTGATTGATACCGCTAATCTATTTGCCACTTTTATTCCCCTGGGCAGTCAAAGCATATTTGTAAGGTATCTGCCCTATTTTAGAAAAGGTAATTCCAACAGCAATGGTTTGTTATTTTTAGGTTTATTCCTATCACTAACAGGTTTTTTAATATTTTCTTTATTTTTTCTCCTTGCTAAAGATTCACTGGCTGATTATTACTCCGTAAGAGCACCTCTTTTTTCTGATTATATATTTTATTTACTTCCACTGGTAGTTGCCCGGGTATTATTTACACTGGGAGACGCCTACAGCAGGGCTAATAAAAAAATTGTCTTTCCTTTTTTTGTCAAAGAAATCCTTATCAGGATACTCACCGGGATTGCGGTTTTGGCCTTTGCCAGAAAATGGTTTGATATTGATGGTTTGGTTTTTTGGTATGTAGCTCTGTATCTATTCAGTGGAGCTTTAGTAATCTTCTATATTTTCCGCTTAAGTAAGGTAAACTTAAAGCCCGATTTCGATAAGCTAAAAAAAGACAAAATACGAGAGATCCTGTACTTTGGGTTATTTGCCATTCTTACAAGTGGAGGGTCAGTTATAATACGAAATATTGACTCTTTAATGATCATAACCTTAAAAAGCCTGGATGATGCAGGGATCTACAGTATTGCATTTTTTGTGGGTGTATTGATAGAAATGCCTCGCAGGGCCATATCACAAATCAGCGCTCCTTTTATTGCTGAAGCATCTCACAATAACAATAAGCGGCAAATAGGTATTATTTATCACAAGTCATCCATCAATCAGTTTCTGATAGGTTCTCTTATTCTCATTTGCGTATGGACAAATATTGATTCGTTATTCAGAATAATACCCAATGGTGATATTTATGCTCAGGGAAAATATGTGGTTTTGTTTATAGGATTGGGAAAGCTCTTTGATATGTCGATGGGGATTAATAACGAGATCATTCAGAACTCACCTTACCATCGTTTTAATTTTTACACAATGTCAGTATTAGGTGTCCTTAATATCATAACCAACCTGATCTTTATTCCTATGATGGGTATTGTTGGTGCAGCAATTGCCAGTATGATCTCCATATCTTTGATTAATATTACCAAAGCTGTTTATATCCGTAGCAAACTTGGCCTCCAACCTTTTAAGATCAATTCTTTGATTGCCTTATCAATTGGTCTTCTAGTATATCTTATGGCCTTTTTACTTCCTTCATTGAATAATGCCTACTTAGATATTTTATATCGATCCAGTATCACTGCTATTGTTTTTTTCTTAGCTATCCTATTGCTAAAAGTTAGCCAAGATTTTAATATGATATTCAATCAATTAAAAAATATATTTTTTAAAAAAAATATCTAAATTTCTAATTAAACTATTGATTTTATCAAACTATCTTTTTCTGATCTTATTCTGTTAGAACTTTATCTTTTTTAACTTAAAAGCCCAATGTATTATTTATCTTTTTTTATTCAATTGCGTATCCCAGTTTAAACATATGCTCTCCTGCGATATTAAGAAATTGTCGCTGTCGATCTTTAGTCCATTCGTTCCATTTGGGAAGCTCATACATTTTAGTTTGATTTGACTTTTTCTTTTTTATGTAAGCTATATGATCCTCATTAATTAAATTATCACTCAGTCCTAAAAAATCAATCATTTTATTCCATTCTGAAGATTGTTTATTTACAAACAAATCTTCGAACCTGAATATTGCTGCATTATTGTCATTTATTACCTGGTCATAAATCAACCCATCTTTTCTAGACCAAACCCAACAAATTTTTTCAAACCTATCCATTTTATCCCATTTGTCAGCGTATGGGTCATTTTTAAGAAAAGTCGGTTTAAGTCTATTTCGAGGATCTTTATCAGAAATAATTGGCACCTCTCCAACCCACTTTCCTTTTGTTGTCTTTGAAAACATTGACCTTACAGTATCTCTTCCGTCTCTCTTAATATAGATAATCTTATAATTTTTAAACTCATTCCTAAGGACTGGTATTAAGTATGATAAATTATTATTCGATTCTACATAATTTGTTATTCCATTATCCTTTAAGTATGTATAAATTTCACTTCTAAATTCTTTATACATTTTTCCTGCTCTGCGTTGTGTAATTTCGTTCTTTAAGAAAGAATTGTTTAAGTCAAAAACATCTTTTTCAGGTTCATGAACTGCATATATGTTGTTGAAATTATTATTAAAGTAGTGTGTGAAAAAATGGGTTCCAGTTCGTCCTGTAGAGATGATAAAAATTGGGCAAATGCTACTCCAATCATGTTGATTGACTAAACCTAAATATTTGAAAGGATCTTTTAAAACTGACTGTGCTTTTTGAATTTCAAATTTTATTAAATTATTTTTATTCATGTTTTTCTCAATATAATCAATTATTCACTTTTATCGCCTAATTTGTGATTACAGCTTTTATAATAATTCTATCAAACTACTTTCTTTCTCCTAGGTATTTGTGGTTGAGTTTACATGCAAATTCACTAAGGTGTACCCGCAAGTACTTTCTCATTATTTTATGACAGTTTTTAAGTAAAACACTATAATTATCCTTGTTCCATTATCTCAGACACCTATTACCAACTACAACTTTATGTAACTTAAATCGTTCCTATAAGCTTTGATCTTAACTGGCACTGTATTCTCGAACCCATAAGCGTTTTGATCTTTACCACCAGAAACAAATCATTTAGCACCAAGTGAATGGCTAAAAATTAGAATATTTCACAGTAGCGCTGTGTAATCTCACCTAAACTTTGGACTGGCTAAAACTAATAAATTTAACCAGTGAATATGAAGAGCTCAAAGTTTAATGAAAGTCAGATAGCAAATGCTACCAAACTGACAAAAGCAGGTATACACCAAGTCATTATAGTTTGGCAACAAGCGTGAAAAGGCACTGAAAATTAAATTACTTTTGTGGTTAACCTTGGGGTATTTGATAAGTTCACCTGAAATAGAACGCCACCCTAATATTCTGAATATCAAAGTTTTATTTTGACTGAAATAAGATATATTTAAATCACTTAACAATAATGAATTGTCTATATCTAAATGCCTGAAGCTTTCGTTATGTATTGATGGGTATATTCAGTGAATAAGAACATTATACCACTTTCACGATTTTTGGCGTATTTACTGATTTTCCAATTTATCTACACTAAAAATAAGCAAGGCGTACCACACACAAATCAAGGAAGAAACAAATGAGTACAATTAAAAAGTCAGTTATAATTGCAGGTTCTTCAGGGCATTTAAAAGTCATCATTGACATCTTTGAAAAAGAAAATAAATATAAAATTCTTGGCTTATTAGATCCTAACAAGAATATTGGAGAGAAAGTATTAGGATATGAAGTAATAGGAAGAGATGAAGATTTACCTCGCTTGCTTGTTGGTAAAGAGGGGTGTGAAACATTTGTTGCGATTGGCGATAATTGGTTAAGACAAAGGATTGTTAATAAGTTAGTTTCAATTTCGCCAAACATTGACTTTGCTTCTACAATACAACCCCTCAGCACAAATAGTCAAAGATGTTCAAGTTGGTAAAGGGGTAGCAATAATGGCAGGTTCAATTATCAATAGCAATACAGTAATAGGAGATTTTACAATTATCAATACAAAAGCAAGTATAGATCATGATTGCGTAATGTCAAAATTTTCAAGTTTAGCGCCAAATGTAACAACAGGTGGCAATGTGACAATAGGTGAATATTCCGCTTTATCAATTAGTGCGACAATAAAACATGGGGTATCCATTGGAAGACATACAGTAATTGGAGCTGGAGCATTACTCATGAAAAATTGTGGTGACAATTTAATAATGTATGGTGTTCCCGCCAAAGAGATTAAAAACGTAGAATAGGAGATAAATACTTGTAAAATGAGCTTTTCCTATTAATCTGACTCTGTTTAGAAGGAAAATTTGAGGCATGAGCATGTTTATGTAAATTGATTCTTTATCTTATAAGATGCACAAGAAAAATTAGATATTTAAAGGAATAATCAAAATGGACTTAAACCCTATTCCATGATGGAATATTATCCAATCAATACTTTCAAATTAATTCAAATTTCTCAAATTCTTAACTATTATTAAATGCATAAATATGGAAATAAATAAACAAATAAAATAATGATTCTATCTTTTAATTCAATTTTCATATTTAGAATAACTGATCATATTAATATATTTTAAATCACTTATGAAAATATTAATGTTTCACGGTCGTGCCGGAGGTCATAATATAATTCCTTTTTTAGAATTTTTTAACTCTAGTAACGAACATAAGTTGACCTTCTTCTATTCAAATGATCGAACTTTTTTCCCTGAAAAAGAAAATATATCATTCCATAAACTTTCCTTCTCCCTTTCAAGTTTTCTCAACTTCTTAAAGCTAACCCGAAAGCCTTATGACTTGATCTGGTACCACGGAGGACACAGTGCTTTTATTTTTTATCTGTTCACTAAACTGAGAAATAGAAAGTCTAAGTTTATTTTCAATGTATGGAACGAATGGCTTATTCATAAAGCTAAAAAAGGAGGCATTAAGGGCTGGCTCTTTAAATCAGCTATCAAAAACTCTGATGTCATACACTGCAACTGGCACGGAACGGTAGAAGTATTAAAATCTACGGGATGGAATAACAATATAAAAGTTTTTTACTGGGGCTTGCACAGACAGTATTTTGAAAGCGCTGAAAATCATGAATTACAGGAAGAAACCCGAAACTTTGTTTCTGTATTGCCCTCTGATAAGATTAAGTTCTTTTTTCCTAAAAGCATTAGCTCCAATAGTAGGCACGACCTAATAGTTGATGCTGCTAAAATTTTGCAGGATAGTGGTATTCATAACTTTATTGTCTATTTCTGGATTGGTAATACCAATGATCCTGAATTAATGGATAGATATGAAAATGATATCATTAACAAAGGAGTTCAGGAAAACGTTAAACTCACAAAACACAGTTTTCTACCTTTTCACGACTTGATATACATATGGAAACATATGGATAGCGGTTTGCAAATAGCTGCCAATGAACAATTATCTACTACTCTTTTGGAACCTTTATTCTTTCAAAAAGAAATAGTTGCAACTGATATACTCCCTTACAGAATTTTTAATGAAAAATTTCCAGTGAATATCCCGCTAATAAAAATTGATGCTAATGAAATAGCTGATGCTATGGGTAAGATTATTAAGGGAGAAAAAACCGATGAAGATTTATTGCAGCTTAGGCAACAGGTAGTAGCTGAAAATTTTGACATGCAAAAAAACTTGAGCAAGATTTTGGATTACTATAAAAAAAATCCCTAAAGTTTAGTCAAAAATATTGTCTGACAATATTTTTCGGGTTCTATTATATTCACTCCAAACCCCTATATCCATCCAGGAGCCTTCACTTACTGGGAAAACGCCAACTTTACCACCCCTTTCCAAAATCTTTTCCATTAGATGAGTGATATGAAAAAATTCATTTTCAGGGATTTCCTTAAGTAATTCAGGTTCCAAAATATACATTCCAGAGTTTACCTGAAATGTCAATTCTGGCTTTTCTGAAACCCCGGTTAACACTCCATTTTCTTTAGTTTCCAGTACCCCATAAGGAATTGGATAATGCTTTAGTGCAGCCACAAGTGTAAGTTCATTACCTTCCTTTTTGTGATATTTATATATCTCTGAATAATCCTCTTCAATAATGATATCACAGTTAGTCACAAAAAACGTTGCCTGTAATTTTTCTTTCAACATATATAAACTACCAGCCGTGCCCAATGGCTTATCTTCTAATACATAAGATAAGTTGTAGTCCTTTTCTACCTGATTAAAATAACTTTCAATCATTTCCGATTTATAATTTACTGTCATATAAAAGTTACTGGCACCCATTAGCTTGAAACGATCAATAATTACTTCTACAATAGGCTTTTCATCAATGGGCACTAAAGCTTTGGGAATAATATTGGTAATAGGTTTTAAGCGGGTCCCTTTTCCTCCAGCCATTATAACCACAGGCACATCCAAATCTCCTTTAAAGCGTTTATAAGCTTCAGCAAACACATCGTCCCAATGGTAAATATTTACAATTTCTTTTTGATCGTTCAACACGGGTAGCATTTCCATCCTGAACTTTAGCATCCTTGCTTTTATTTCTTCAAAGGATTCACTTTCATAAGCCAACCTTATATTCTCCCTTAAAACTCCTTCAATGGGTTCCGTTAGAGCTTTGCCTTTTAAGATGGCACGTTGTATATCTCCAATGCTCAGTAGGCTATAGAATGCTTTATCCTTAAAAACAAGCAAAAGCTTTTTCTTATACTCATCCATTAACTTTATAGCTTCCAGAATGGAGGAACCTTTGTCAATGCTGAGTTTTTTGATTGTTTCTTCTTTATTCATTTTATCAAAACTATGGGATAAGCTTTTTTTCACCCAGGCACCCATTTGTTATTATGCTCATAATTGGATACTAACCTATCAACAGGATTTCTTAAAAGGACTATGAATTTTATATCGGATAAATGTTCTTTGACCCTTCGGGCTATCAAGGCGCGGTATATATACATAGAAGTAGCTTCACCGGTTATCTCATCACTCTTTGTCTGGGGAAACCTTGAATAATACCAATCTATACCCCTATCATGAAAATTGTCAAAAAAGTGGAGTTCCTTGGTAGCATAATCTTTATCGTAACCTTCTCCATTACCAGGGGTATCTATAGCTTTAGGGTGCTGGATCAAATAATTATAGAGCGAAGTAGTTCCACATTTAGTTTCTCCAATCAATATAAAATCAAGCTTTCCCATTTTATTGAATCACGCTACTGGGAATATTAACTAACCTATCAAATAACCACTTGCTATGTGTATCAGAATGAACAATAGAATTTCTGAATTCAGGTAAATTATGCATTAAATTCCAAGCTGGACGGGTCATTACACCCTGATCATTAGTAATTTTGAGAAATTCGTCCCTTATTTCTCTATTTTCCAATAAGACTACATTTAACCAAAAGTTAGATATGCAATTTTCCGGTTCTTGAAAGAATTCTATTTCTTCTAACTTGTTGAAATAAGCCTGGTACTTTTGAGACAACTCCCTCTTATTGACCAAAAAGCTTTCCAACTCTTCCAATTGACCTAATAATAAGGCTGCATTGATATTAGGCATCCGATAATTGTAAGCCAACTCATCATGGTAAAACTCATATGGATGAGCCACTTTAGCCACAGTACTTAAATGTTTGGCGTATTTAGCCAATTCTTCATCATTGGTAACGATCATACCACCACCACCACTGGTAACCACTTTATTTCCATTAAAACTAAAAGCCGAAACCTTTCCGTGCTGGCCAACGTGCTTTCCTTTATAATGGCTACCTACAGCTTCCGCAGCATCTTCCACTAAAGTTAAATTATAATGATCGCACAATTCTTTGATCTCATCCAACTCTAATGGGTGGCCAAAAGTGTGCATTGGCATACAAGCCGCTATTCTTTTACCACTTGTTTTATTGTAAAGACGTCCATCCTTTACAATTGTGCTACTTTCTAAAAAGTCCTTTAATGACTCTGCTGATAATCCAAGTGTTCTGAGAGAAACATCCACAAAAACAGGATTGGCATTGAGGTATCTTATAGCGTTGCAGGTGGCTACAAATGTTAAGGGTTGAGTAATTACCTCATCACCAGCTTTCACACCAGCTACCCTAAGCGCCAAGTGTAGGGCACTGGTACCATTAACTACAGCTACAGCATAATCTGCTCCCACAATTTCAGCAAACCTTTTTTCTGCCTCGCCAACAAACTTTCCTACAGAAGAAACAAAAGTTGAATCAATACATTCATTGAGGTATTTTTTTTCATTTCCCCTAAACAAAGGAGCATGTAATGGGATAAAATCTTTGGTTTGATATAAACCTCTAATGAAGTCTGTTACTTCATTAAATGTTTTTGTATTTCTGCTCATCTGGGTTAGATACAAAGCCATCATCTATAGCTTTTTTCAAATTCCTAATTCCTTCCGGTACTTTGATTGTGATATCAAAGTCGAGGACTTCTTTTATTCTTTTGAAAGTCACGCGGTAGTCGCGCGGATCCTCATCTTTTTTAACGTACTTAATTTTGGCTTCTGGCATAACCTTCACGATCTCGTCCACTATCATTTGTTTTTGATAGTTTTCTGAAGTTTCGCCAACATTAAATACCTCAAAAGCAACTTTTGCTTCCGGAGCTTCAATAACCGCAATTACTGAACGGGCTAAATCACGAACGTGGCAATAAGGTCTCCAAAACTGTTCACCAAAAACTACCAATTCCCTTCCTAGAGCTAGCTCTTTAGTAAACTCATTTACCGTTAAATCAAAACGAACCCTGGGAGAAAGGCCATAAACTGTGGAAAACCTTAAACAGGTAGGTTTAGTTTTATTGGGTTTGTCTTGCCCTAAAAGAAACTTTTCAAAAGCTACTTTGGTTTCAGCGTATAAGGAGACTGGTGCCAGTTTAGAATCTTCACTTATATATTGTGATGGATCATCCATCTTACCGTAATTACTACAGGTACTGGCAAAAACAAAACGTTCTACCCCAGCCTTATTTGCCAGTTCATAAAACTTTTTAGACCCTTCTAAATTGGTATCCCTGGCTAAGTCAGGACTCTTGGCACAAGCAGGATCACCAACAATGGCAGCAAGGTGAGCAACGGCATTAATACCTTCCATAGCATGCTCTACAGCATTACTATCTCTTATATCACCTTTAACAAATTCAAAGTTTGGATGCTCAAGAAGGTCAATAATGGATTCCCCTCCATACATTAAATTATCTATTACCCTTACGTGGTATCCTTTTTCCAAAAGTATTCTTACCAGTACCGAGCCTATATAACCGGCTCCTCCACTTACTAATATTTTTTTAGTCATTTAAAAACGCCTGATATTTCACAAATTCAATTTCTTTTCTTTCTGATGCCCAATCCAGAAATTTTTCTAACTCCTTTTCATTGGCAAAAGTCTTGGGGTGGCTTATTGCAACAATTGGGGTTAGTTTTTCGCTGTGCTTGTATCTCTCTAAAGCATGCTGTGCAAAGTAAATCATTTCTTCACTAGACACAGCATCGCTAAAATTGAACATTGACCTTGAATTTTTTAGTAAGGAGAATACTTTTTCAAGCTTACCTTTTCCTGCTATAGCCAAGGCACTACCTTCACAACCAGTAGGTTTTATTGCAAGACCCTTACTTTTTCTCAACCTAAGGAAATTCAACTTTTTATACAATGATACTGGGGCTGTAAAAATTGGAATCTCTTTGATATCTCCTTTTGGAGTATTCTCATTGACCATGTCATTGATCCTCCACATCGGTAAATCCGGAGCTTTCACAAAATCATAATAGGTATAACTATCCTTATATCTCAAACCTGTGGCAACAGAAGAATCAAGTAAAAAACCATTCCCTTTCATGGCCTTCAAAACATATGCTTCCGGCTGTATGCTCCAGGCCCCTGCTCTAAAAATATTGCATTCGTACTTGGAGTTAACCTGTTGACCAATCTCTTCCAGCGTATCCTTTCCCCGCTTAAAGAGTTCCTTTAAACCTATCCCTTTAGTACTTTCATAAGGTAACAAGCCTGTCCTCCAATATTCAAAGTTCAGTATCCATTTCTCGTTTTCATACTTATAGTTGAGCCATTGTGGATGAAAGTGGAGTTGGACATCATGCCCCCTGCTAATAAGCTGCTTTAGTTGGGTTCGTATTTTACCAGCCCAATCTTCTTTTAGGTTCCCTTTCTTAAATTCTGCATCAAAGGCCCAATACTCGCATACATCTAAAAAAACTGTGAGGGGTACCTTATACTTTTCCAGTATGCCGGCCATTCTTTCAGTTGGCTCCAACATACATTTTTCAACACAGCCGGTACCATTGCCAAAAATTTCGTAATCAGTAGTAAGTATTAAACCTAGCTTAGCCATAGACTATTCAAACAAATATCTTCATTATTTAAGCACTTTTAAAAGCCTCAACAAAAAAAGCTTTTTCTTTGGCCTTACGGAAATATTCAGAACTCATGAAAAGTCATTTTGATTGCGCTTTTCACGGAACTAACCATGGTAAAGAGGTTAGCGGTTTGCAGCAATATGATTAAAAACAGGCTTACCTCTAACAATAAAGCATTTTATTTGGGGCAACACAGAAAAAGGTACTTGACTTACCAACTAACCCACCAGGTAAATAATTTAAATATTGACTTTATCCCAAAAAAATATAAGTGGCTACTACGTTTAGCCTACAACTATTATATGAAAACGGATTAATCATTTCTATTTAGAAGCACTTTTTACCTTGAGAACAGATGGTACTAGACAAAGGCCAAATATTTATGATAGACTGGAATTTTTCAGTTTTAGCCAATATTAAAAATAAGATAAGGGAATAGGTCAACAAAACAAATTAAGAAAGAGGCAAATGGGTACAATTAAAAAGGAAGTAATAATTGCTGGTTCTTCAGGACATTTGAAAGTCATCATTGACATTTTTGAAAAAGAAAATAAATATAAAATTCTTGGCTTATTAGACCCTAACAAGAATATTGGAGAGAAAGTATTAGGATATGAAGTAATAGGAAGAGATGAAGATTTACCTAACTTGCTTTTAGGTAAAGACAGGTGTGAAATATTTGTTGCAATTGGCGATAATTGGCTAAGGCAAAGAATTGTTAATAAGTTAATTGCAATTTCGCCAAACATTGACTTTGCTTCTACGATACATCCTTCAGCACAGATAGGTAAAGATGTTCAAGTTGGTAAGGGGGTAGCAATAATGGCAGGTTCAATTATCAATAGCAATACAGTAATAGGAGATTTTACAATTATCAATACAAAAGCTAGTATAGATCATGATTGTGTAATGTTAAAATTTTCAAGTTTAGCACCAAATGCAACAACAGGTGGCAATGTGATAATAGGTGAATATTCCGCTTTATCAATTAGTGCAACAGTAAAACATGGGGTTTCAATTGGAAAACATACAGTAATTGGAGCTGGCGCATTACTCATGAAAAATTGTGGTGACAATCTAATAATGTATGGTGTTCCTGCCAAAGAGATTAGAAAACGTGAAATAAGGGATAAATATTTGTAAAGACATACTAAGTTCATTACAAAAGTTGGAATATATCTAAATTTTAGGTTAAAAAGAATTTAGTAGTGCATATGGTATGCACTTAAGTCTTTATTTTATTAAACTTTTGTTCTTCAAGCTCCATCTAAAGATTAGGTAAAAAAGTTGCTCCGCTACTCATACAATCCGTTAAAAAATGAGTTTTTTAAATTGTTCAGGAAGTAATTCCAGCTGTTTTCCTAAAAAATTCGACCATACCTAATTATACTCTTTGAAGTCTTTCCTTAAAACTTTTGCCAATAAACAAGCCTTTTAGCATCAATACCTGTAACCTTGCTATTAAGTTTACCCTATTATCTAATGTTTGATAATCATTATTTTTCATAAAATCCTCAATCCCTTTCTCTATCAAGGCTGCCTGATCATTGTTTATGGACTTGCTCCATTTACCTTTATTGGAGGAATTTAAAGGCTTAGAGATATTCTGTTTCCATTTGGCTTCATCAATGGCTACCAATTCATTACTTTTTTTGTAGAACTCGAGCATTTGAGGCTGAAATTCTATGTCCAGGCTTTTCAATATCCTTTTAAGCTCTACTTCTGGTTTTTCTATCAAATCTTCATACCTCAGTTCAATAAACCTATCATTAAAATGTTTCTTTCCGTCCTTTCCTACTTTTTTAATGTAATACTGATACTCTGCCACATGAAAGTTTAAACTTCTTTTACTGCCCCATTCAGTTTTGAGTCTGGAGGCTATGACATCCCTCGGATCCCTCTTTATATTTATTAAGTACGATTGTGGAAACAAATATTTCAAATGAGGGATATATCTTACATATTCTGTATCCTTATCTCCTATACACACAATATCCGGGCTGTCACTTTCCATTATTTTTAAAAACAACTGCTTTAAATCATCCAGTGAGTTGAAATCAGAGGCAAGTACTGCTTCCCTCTTTGAAGCATTTAATCGATTCAGGTAAACATCGTGTTTTATTTTTTCCTCATTTACCTTTTTCCCTGTCAAATAGCGGAGAATATATCTTTTAAAAAAATGTGTCTCAGGAGGAAAATTGATCTGGTTATGAGCATGAAGCATACTCTGTAAAATCGTAGTGCCCGAGCGACCCACCCCTGTTAAAAAAACTATTTTCTTTTCTTTCTTACTCATTTGTGGTACAAAGCCTTAATGTTTGGCTTTGGAGCTCAAAAGTCCTAAATTTTCGATTATTATCCCTTACAAGGAAGGTAAAGTTCCTCCTTTGTAGAGTGGGAAAGCAGCAGAAAGAATTGTTTCAATCACTCTTAAACTCTACGACAAATAACTGAACAGGGCTTCGGCTATCAATTCCCCGGTATTACCATCACCATAAGGTTTTACCTTACAGTTGAATGTTTTTGATAGCAATGCGCTTAAAGCTTCTAAAATTCTTTCCGTATTGAGACTAGTAAGCCAGTTTACCTTAAGATCAACCAGTTCTTTCCATTCCGTATTATTGCGTAAAGTAATACAGTATCGCTCAGCATAAAAAGCTTCTTTTTGTAAACCTCCCGAATCGGTCATTACTAAGCTGCATTGATTCAATAAATAAAGCATTTCAAAATAGCCAACGGGCTCTATCAGCTCAATTCCAGGAGTAATACCATATAAATCCAATTTCTTTCTGGTTCCCGGATGGCAGGGAAAAACAATGGGAATTTCGTTGTGTAAAGTCCCCACAAATTGAAAAAAGCTGGCTAATTCATCGGCATTTTCCAGGTTTTCCTGTCGGTGCAGGGTAAGAAGTATGAACTCATCCGGGAGGTGATACATTTTAGGTTTTAAGGCCTTCTTTTTGTAGTAAAGGAAAGCATCATACATAATATCTCCCACCTTTAATATTTGATTTTCCGGTTTGTCCAGGCCTTCCATCTGCAGATTTTTGAATGCTACTTCTCCTGTGACGAAAAAGAACTGGCTGAGTGTATCTGTTACTACCCGGTTCACCTCTTCAGGCATACGCATGTCAAAACTTCGCATACCCGCCTCAATATGAGCTACCGGAATATTCAATTTGGCGGCAGCTAAAGCTCCGGCCAGAGTTGAATTGGTATCTCCGTAAACAATCACTATACGCGGCTTTTCCCTTAATAAGACCTTTTCTAACTCTATCAGCATTTTTCCCGTCATAGCAGCATGGCTCATACTATTGATCCCCAGGCTATAATCGGGCTCGGGAATATCCATTTCCCTGAAAAAAGAAGCACTCATATTATAGTCGTAGTGCTGACCGGTATGAACGATCACTTCTTTTAGCTGCGGATATTTTTTTAGTGCCCTGCTAAGCACTGCTGCTTTTATAAACTGGGGGCGGGCACCAACTATAGTTACCAATTTCATCTGACTAACATATCAATCATTCTTATACTTACATACATCGTTTTAGCAGTTCTATACATTTATTTTCCTGTCTTTTTTCATCAGATATATTTTCGTTTTATGAGAAAACGAAATTTTATTCTGTTATTTTTATTCTTACTGGTGAGTCATTTCATGCGTGGGCAATCATTTACGCATACTTCACTTTCTCAAATTTCCGATACAAGAGGAATAACTATTGGCAATCTGGATAATAACTCTTTCCCAGATTTGTTTTTTTCTAACTTAAATAACGATAACAACGAGTTTTATCTGAATTGGAAAGATACCTTAATAAAGATAATTTCGGGATTGGGCAATATTAACGATCGTACAAATTCTTCAACCATTGGGGATTATGACAATGATTGCCAACCTGATATCTTTCTGTCTAATGGAGGAGGAGGAGCTTTTGGATCTTTAGCAAATAATAATATGCAAAAAAATGCTCCTTATGCCAATTTTTCATCTATCAGTAATAGCTTGACCTCTTCTGCTTTACATACTACCAGTGCTGCCTGGGGTGACTTTGACAATGACGGAGACCTGGATATTTACATTACTAATTTCAATAGCCAAAATAATCAACTGTTCCAGAATGATGGGAATGGCGTTTTCAATTCAGTTACGGGACAAAGTCTGGTACAGAATGGTAATAATTCCACTAGTTGTTCGTGGATGGATTATGATAATGATGATGATCTGGATTTGTTTGTTGTAAATGCGGCAAACAGTAATAACGAACTCTACCGCCAGGATAGTTCGGGGTATTTTACAAGAATATTAACCGGAAGTGTTACCAATGACGGAGGATCATCTTTTAGTGACAGTTGGGGAGATTACAATAATGATGGATTTTTAGACCTGTTTATTGCCAATTCTGTTAATGGAGTAAATTTTCTCTATGAGAACTTAGGAAATGGTTCTTTCTTAAAAGTTGCCTCTATTAATGTTGTAACTGAAAACAGTTATTCTACAAGTTCTGCCTGGGCTGATCTTAACAATGACGGCTATTTGGATCTTATAGTTGGAAATGGCCGAACCTTACCGGGCAATGTCAATAGAAATTTTGTTTATATCAATAATGGTAACGAAACCTTTACAAAATTAAATAATGATCCTATAGTGGATCACCTTCATTCCACCACTGCAATTGCAACCTCTGATCTTAATCGTGACGGAGCAATTGATGTTGTAATGGCATCACGCAATCAAAAAAATGATATTTATTATAATCAGGGAAATAGCAATAATTTTTTTAGTTGTGAGCTTCTTGGTACAAGTTCCAACAAGATGGCTTATGGTGCAAAAGTTAAAATCAAGGTAGATCTAAATAATAACGGTAACCCTAGTTGGCAATACCGTGAACTCATGTCAAATTCAGGAGGGGATGCTCAATCAGGTACCGATATTCATTTTGGTCTCAAATCAGCAACCACAGTTGATTCTCTGCTTATTAAATGGCCTTCTGGCCTACAATGTGTTTTTACAAATCTTCCGGTAAACGGTTTCTTCCGGATTAAAGAAGGTGTCTGTACTATCGACACCATCATTGCTGCTAATTACAATGTGACGTCCCATCTTCTCAATGCTACTTTTACCAATACTTCTACGGGGCCAATTACTTCCTACCTTTGGGATTTTGGTAATGGTGACTCGAGTAGTATACCTGATCCAAACTATAAATACAACCAACCGGGAACCTATAAGGTATGCCTTACCATTTATGATGATTATTGCAGATGGGACTCCATCTGCAAGATCATAGAAATATGCCCTGACACTAATCAACTGGGATTTACCCATTCTGCCATTGGCCGTAATCTCAATTTCACTGATACTTCAATAGCAAATGCCTTTGGTTTTTATTGGGATTTTGGTGATGGAACAACTGATACTGGAAAATCGGTCAATCACATTTACACTGCGTCAGGATATTATAATGTATGCTTAACCGTGGAAGACTCTTGCAGGTCAAAATCTATTTGTAAAAATATCCAGGTTTGTAATGATACCATTCTAGCAAATTTTGGTTCTTCGGCTACTGGCTACGTAGCTGACTTTTCAGATTCATCAGTTAATGCCACTTCCTGGAGTTGGGATTTTGGCGATGGAAGCCCTGTAAGCAATTCTCAAAACCCCAGTCATATTTATACCAACCCAGGAGTATATTATGTCTGTTTAACTATCAGTGATGCCTGTACCAATAATACTTATTGTGATAGTATTGAAATATGCCTGGATTCCCTCATAGCTGGTTTTTCCTTCACTTCCAATGGCAACATATTTAATTTCAATCAAAATATATCAAATGCAAGCTCCTATCTCTGGGATTTTGGTGATGGTAATTTAAGTGTTCTGCCTAATCCTAATCATTTATTCCAAACTTATGGAGATTACTTGGTATGCCTTACTGTTTCCAATGATTGTTCTACTGACTCCGTTTGTCAGTGGATTTCTGTTTGTCCATACAATGTCCAGGCCGATTTTACTTATCAATCAGTCGTTACCCAAACCAATATTCAGTTTACAGATAACAGTACCGATGCTGTTTCTCATTATTGGGATTTTGATGACGGCACCTTCAGCACCTTAAAAAATCCGGTTAAATTTTTCAGCACAGCCGGTGTTTATGATGTATGTCTTACGGCAACTGACTCATGTGGAAATACAGATACCACCTGTAAGTTTGTTTCGGTTTTTATAGGGCTGGATGAATATGAAATAGATGCAGAATATAACATTTACCCCAACCCTGTAAAAAGTATGGTTACTGTTTCTATGCCAAAATCTATCACTACTTCAACAAGCTTGGAATTGACGACTGTTTCTGGAAAAAAAGTTATAACTAGGAATTTCAAGGAAAGGGTTGATCTGGACTTATCACATCTCCCTCCGGGGATTTATATATTGAAGTTGATTACTGAAGGCAGGTTCTTCACACAAAAACTTGTAAAAGACTAGTCTTCTTTAACTTCCTCATAATCAATATACTCCCCTACCGATTTATTGTCTTTCCTGCCTTTTTCCGGATTGTAGGTAACAGTGATATTTCCCTGTCTTTTTTGCCCGAAAGGATTGGCACTCCTCGGGTTACCTCCATTGGCGTAGCCCTCTCTGAATGGACGCAGGAAGATATTCTTCACGATGAAGTAAAGAAGATAAAAGAAAAGTCCGAATAATATAAGTTTAGCTAATCCCACTATTTACTTAAGTATAAATTACGTTCTGAATAAATTTTCTTAAACACCGGATCCCTCAAGTTCTCAATAAAATAAATTGCTTCCCCGGTTGATTTCATTTCTGGCCCCAGATTTTTATTTACATCCGGGAACTTGTTAAACGAAAAAACGGGCTGTTTTATAGCCCAGCCCTTTTTCTTAGGATTAAACTGAAAATCTTTCAGTTTATTTTTCCTTAACATAACTTTAGTTGCATAGTTCACGTAAGGCTCGTCATAAGCTTTGGCTATAAAAGGAACGGTACGCGATGCCCTTGGGTTGGCTTCAATAATGTAAACCTGATCATCCTTGATCGCAAATTGGATGTTGATCAAACCCACTGTGTTCAAAGCTAAAGCTATTTTGCGGGTGTGATCTTCTATTTGCTGAATAATAAGGTCGCCTAAGTTGAATGGTGGCAAAGTAGCATTGCTGTCCCCTGAGTGGATACCACATGGTTCTACATGTTCCATTATACCGATAATATAGACCTCTTCTCCGTCACAAATAGCATCGGCTTCGGCTTCTATCGCTCCATCTAGATAATGGTCGAGTAAAACCCGGTTCCCGGGGATATTTTTGAATAACTCCACCACGTGGTGCTCCAGTTCATCCTGGTTGATAACAATCTTCATCCCCTGGCCACCCAATACATAAGAAGGTCTCACCAGAATAGGAAAACCTAACTCTTCGGCCAATTCCCTGGCTTCTTCAGCATTAGTAATCACTCCAAACCTGGGGTAAGGAATATCATTATCCCTTAAAAGTCCTGAAAAACTACCCCGGTCTTCAGCAAGGTCAAGGGATTTATAGCTGGTACCTACAATTGGAATATTATACCGATCCAGTTTCTCGGCCAGCTTCAAGGCAGTTTGACCGCCCAATTGCACAATTACCCCTTCGGGCTTTTCGTGAAGGATAATATCATAGATGTGTTCCCAGAATACTGGTTCGAAATAAAGCTTATCGGCTGTATCAAAGTCGGTAGAAACTGTTTCAGGATTACAGTTGATCATTATGGTTTCATAGCCACATTCCCTGGCCGCCAAAACTCCGTGTACACAACAATAATCAAATTCTATCCCCTGTCCTATGCGGTTAGGGCCCGATCCTAATACAATTATTTTAGGCCTGTCAGAACAAATGCTTTCATTTTCAGGATAAAGCTCTCCTTTCTCATTTTCCATTTCTATTTCAAAAGTGGAATAGTAATAAGGAGTTTGAGCCTGAAATTCGGCTGCACAGGTATCAACCAGCTTCCATACCCGTTTAATGCCCATTTCCGTGCGTTTCTTATGTAGCTCACTTTCCAGCTTTCCTATCATATAGGCTATTTGCCGGTCGGCAAAGCCTTTCATTTTGGCCTCCAGCAATAATTCCCCGGGCAAGGTATCAAGGGTGTGTTCTTCTATCCTTTCCTGTATACGTGCCAGTTCCTCAATCTGTTTAAGGAACCACATATCGATGCGGGTAATCTCATGGATCCTTCGTAGTGGTATGCCCAATTGAATGGCATCATAAATCACAAAAACCCGGTTCCAACTGGCTTTTTCCAGCATTTCCAGTACTTTGTCCTGGTCGGTATACCCTTTCCCATCTGCTCCTAAACCATTTCTTTTTACTTCCAGCGATTGGGCAGCCTTGTGTAACGCCTCCTGGAAAGAACGGCCAATTCCCATTACCTCACCCACTGATTTCATTTGTAGCCCCAACCTGCGATCAGCTCCTTCAAACTTGTCGAAATTCCAGCGCGGTATTTTTACGATCACATAGTCAAGGGTTGGCTCAAAATAGGCGCTGGTAGTTTTGGTGATCTGGTTATTCAACTCATCCAGGTTATAACCTATAGCCAGTTTTGCTGCTATTTTGGCAATGGGATAACCCGTGGCTTTGGAAGCCAGGGCCGAAGAACGGGAAACCCTGGGATTGATCTCAATAGCTACAATATCTTCATTTTCATCCGGGCTAACGGCAAACTGAACGTTACAACCTCCGGCAAAAGTCCCGATAGAACGCATCATATAAATGGCCATATCGCGCATTTTCTGGTAAGTAGTGTCGGAGAGTGTCATGGCAGGAGCTACTGTAATAGAATCACCGGTATGTATGCCCATGGGATCCATATTTTCTATGGAACAAATAATGATCACATTGTCGTTATTATCTCTCAGAAGCTCCAACTCGAATTCTTTCCAGCCCAGCAGGGCTTTGTCGATCATCACCTCATGAATAGGCGAGGCCTCCAAACCGCGGGACAGTGACTTCTCAAAATCATCTTTGTTAAAGACAAAAGTGGCCCCGGTCCCTCCCAGAGTAAAAGAAGGTCGGATACAGAGGGGAAAACCAAATTCCTGGGCTATTTCTTTTCCTTTAAGATAAGAGGTTGCTGTTTTGGAAGGTGCAACGGGAACGTCAATTTTTTCCATCAGTTGCTTAAATTCCTCTCTGTTTTCTGTGATGTTGATAGCATCAATATCCACTCCTATGATCTTAACCCCGTACTCTTCCCATATACCCATACGGTCTGCTTCAATACAAAGATTAAGGGCAGTTTGACCGCCCATAGTAGGCAATACCGCATCAATTTCCTTCTCCTGCAATATTTTCTCGATCGATTCTACTTCAAGAGGGAGAAGATATACATTATCAGCTACTACCTTATCTGTCATAATGGTAGCGGGATTGGAATTGATCAAGGTAACTTCTATTCCTTCCTCACGCAGGGAACGGGCGGCTTGTGAACCGGAGTAATCAAACTCACAAGCCTGACCTATAATAATAGGCCCACTACCAATAATCAATACGGACTGGATGGAATTATCTTTAGGCATAATGATGTTTTACAGAAACTAAATTTAGCAATGAATTAAAAAGTGTGGTAAGATCAAAAAAAAAGGTGTTACCATGGGCAACACCTTTCATCTATTATGAACAAAACTGCATCTTATCCTTTGTGGTTTCCTTCATCTGATACAGTAAGTTTCTTACGCCCTCTCGCTCTGCGGGAAGCCAATACCTTGCGTCCACCTACAGACGACATTCTATCACGAAAACCGTGTTTATTTTTTCTCTTTCTGTTTGAGGGTTGGTAAGTACGTTTCATTTCAATATATCTTTACCGTGTTTTGGCACTTCTAAATTCGGGCTGCAAATATAATGGCTTTTTGTAAAGTGACAATAGATAGTTTCAAGATATTGTTTGAAATATTGCAGCTACAAAACGATCTGGGTAAAAAGGAATTTTTCAAATATAGAATGACTCCAACTAAAGCGTTTTTTAAACTTACTTCCAATCACTAAATAGTTAGCTGATAAGAGAGTAAATGCTACAAATCCGGAATATTGAAATCTTTTTCAGCTATAGCTAAGCTTTTTTAACTGGCGGTCTACTACAGCTAATCCTTCACGGAAACTATGTGGCTGGTAACCCAGGTCCTTTTCAGCTTTGTCGAGTATAAAGCCTGTCGCTGGCGGCCGTTTGGCCGCCTGATTAAGGGTGTCAGAACTCACTTGAGTAATAAGGCCTTTATCCAGTTGCCAGAAATCAGCTACCTCTTGCACCATTTCTATAACACTTAAATAATCTTTTCCTGAGATATGGTAAACACCCCGGGCTTGTTTTTTAGCAGCGAGAATACAGCCATCTGCCAGATCTTCAGCTAATGTGGGAGTGCGAAACTGATCGTTAACTACCTTAATTGGTTTTCCACTTTCCAAAGCGCTTTTAGCCCACAACACAATATTGGATCGACTCATACTTTCTGCCACCCCGTAAACCAATACTGTACGTAAAATAGCGTGCTTAACCCGGCTTTTGTTCAGTATTTCCTCTGCCCTGAGTTTACTTTCACCATAAAAACTCAAGGGCTTGGGCGGGTCTTCCTCCCGGTAAGGGCCTGCTTCACCATCAAATATGAAATCCGTGGAAAGATGTACCAGGTGAATATCGTCTTTTTCACAGGCTTCAATAAGGTATTTTACAGCGTCAACATTCAATTTTATACAAACCTCTTTATCACTTTCACAGGCATCCACATTAGTCATAGCGGCTGTATGGATTATACAATCCGGTTTTAGTTCAGCCAATGATGATTCTACTTCCGATTTGTTGGTAACATCTAATGAATGGTACTGATAGCCGTAACGATCGGTAAGGCGATTATTTCCTATTGAAGTAGCAATCAACTCAACTTCCGGATCGGCTTTAAGCTTATGGACAAGCTTCTGACCCAATAAACCATTGGAACCGGTAACTAATATCTTCATGATTTAATATTCTTTTGGCTTAACCAGGGCAAGGATGAGATAGATGAGGATAGGTGAACCTACTCCGAGAATTGTAGCTATTACAAAAACCCAACGCAAACCGGTGACGTCTAGCCCAAACCTATCGGCCAGCCAGGCACAAACCCCCAATATTTTGCCTTCTGTCATTCGCTTAAAAATTTATGTAATCCTTCTATTTCTTCGGGTTTTCCCAGTACAAAAAGCCTGGCCCGGGGAGTAATTCTCGTATCACCTCCGGGGTTGATCACATATTCTCCACCGGGTGTTTTCAATCCAATTATAGAACAACCTGTTTTTTGCCTTAAAGCCAGGTCTTTTATTAAAAGGCTATCCAGGCTCCCGGTTATTTGTTGAACTTCAACTTCTTCTAAATTTATAGTAGAACTCCCTTCTACACTGATATGATTTAAAAAGTCAACTATATTGGGCGACATGACCAAGGTTGCCATGTGTGCTCCACCTACCCCCTCAGGCATTACAACTGCGTCAGCCCCGATGGCTTTTAATTTTTCTTCGGCACTTTCGTTAGAAGCGCGGGAGATGATCGAAATATTTTTATTTAAACTCCGGGCAGAGATCACAACGTAAAGGTTATCTGCATCTTTGCTTAAAGAAGTTATAATAGACCTTGCTTTTTCAATTCCTGCATCCAACAGTACTTTATCGTTGGTGGCATCACCGTGTATGTGAGGAATACCTTCATTTAAAAGGAACTCTTCTATGATATCGGGGTTACTTTCTATAACCACATATCTTTGGTTATAAGCTTCCAGTTTTTTAGCTGCCCTGCGTCCATTGCGGCCAAAGCCACATATTATTACATGTGAAGCATATTTTCTGATGGATGATTCCAAGCGATACTTTTTAAAATAATGGGCCAATTCACCGGAAAAAACAGAACGGGTAATAGCCGTTATACCGTAGGCAAAAGTACCAAAACTGGTAATGATCAAAAATGATGTAAAGAACTGCCCTTCCGGGCTGAGTGGCCTTACTTCCATGAAACCGACTGTACTAAGGGTAATTACCGTCATATAGAAGGCTTCCCTGAAATTGTAACCTTCTATAATGGTAAAACCTACTATGCCTATAGCCAGGATAGACAACAGGAGAAATAAGGTGAGGTAAAGGTTTTTAAAAACTTTGATGCGGCTCAAGGAAATCCGATTAAATATCGAGTACCGAGTCACGGGAACCACCGCCCCGGACATAATCTTTGATCTTTATCCAAAAAGCTAAAATAAGATAGATAATGAGAGGCGACCCAAGAGCTATAAATGAAGTATAAATAAAATAAAGTCTTATCACACCGGGCCTGATACCCATACGGGCACCCATGCGGCTGCATACTTCAAAGCCTCTCCTCTCGCAATAGTCGCGTATTCTGTCAATCATTTCTATCTCCTTAGCAAATGTATTCCAATGCCGCAATTTAAACATTTTTTGTGCTCGCAGTAATGGTGGTATAGTTGGATACATGCCTGCGAATGTAAGGCGGAACGCAGTTTTAAACCGGATTGTTCAAAGATACGGCTGATCTTGTTCTTTTCGGCCTTTAGCTGCTCCAGTAAATCCAATGCCCTTTGTTTGTAGAAAGGTTCGTCTTTAGAAAGCCCGTAAATAAACAGAAATGGCACAATGACATTAATGATCAGTACGTCTTTGAACTTATCCCCTGCTTCTGCCCTGCGCTCTTCGGTTTCAATATCAAAACGGTAATGGGTTTTCCAATACTCTGAGGGAGCTGTGGATAGCTTTTCTTTTAACCGGGCAATTTCACCAGCCTCAAGAATATGGGAAAACAAACTTTCACTCTGATGAATAAGAGCTGCAAACTGAGCTATCCTAAGAACTGGAAAAGATGCAGGCCTGAGGCGGGCAAACTTCCAGATAAATGATTCTGTTTGTTTTAGTTTGTACTTAGCTTTTAAGAAGTGAAACTCTCGCTTTAGTTTCTGGCCATACTGATCTTTTACATTTTCGAGTAAGCCTGCTATACCAAAAAGCAATGCTTCGATCTGAAAAATATCTTTTTTGTGTTTCCCCAGTATTTTTTGGGGAAGGTTTTGAGCCATTATCAGCATAGGTTCGGCATTAATTTTAAGGCCATAACCACGAGCTATCCACTGGTAAAAGGTTTCATTCCAATCGCCTTTATTTCTTTGGAGGATCTCCCGGATGGCTTCTGATTTTTGCTCTAAGCGTTCTACCAAAACCCTTTCCAACATGGATTCTACGATAAAGGGATCGACTTCTCGCAACTGTTTTTCGCAAGGTATGAGATCCATAGTTTCTGTTAGCCTGCAGTAACGTTCATACTGCTTGTCATCAAACCTGTTTTTAAGTTCAAGGGCGGGTATTTGATTATTATTACTATCGGCTACTTTTCCATCATTTTTGTATACCAGATGGAGTATTACATTTTTGTAGGCCTCATCATTTTGATGACCGTGCCTGTTCCAGTCGGTAGCTTTTACATGGATCTCCACCTGCCCTACCCAAAGTTGCTTTCCTATCCTTATTCTGGCTTCCCTGAAATCTGGACCGGCATCGCTGTTGACGTAGCCTGGATGCAATATCTCCAACTCTTCGCCATCTGGGGTATACATATTTTTGTGGTTAAAATTTTGGTATTTCCACAGGTAATGGAGAAACTCTTCTTTCATGTTTTAAATAATAGCATTCCCAATATATAAAATTGGTAAGCCTGTTAAATTTTGCGGTAAAATGATTTTTAAAGTTGCGATTTCAATGTTTAAACATTAATTTAGCGGAAACAAATAATACAATATGGAAACAACAACACTAAACAATCAGACTCTCACAGGTAAATGGAGTGTGGATCACGTTCACTCCAACCTTCAATTTACCGTTGATCACCTTGTGATATCTCAAGTAAATGGATCTTTTAGAGACTACACCGGAAGCCTGAGTAATGAAGGTGAAAATTTTGAAGATGCCCAAATCGATTTCAGCATCAAAACAGCATCTCTTAATACTAATAATGAGATGCGAGACGATCATCTCCGTTCGGATGACTTCTTCAATGCGGAAGCTTATCCCGAAATAGTTTTCAAGTCCACCGGTATTGAGAAAACAGGTGACAATACTTTTAATATCAATGGCACTTTGACTATAAGAGACGTTCGTAAGTCTGTTACTTTTAAGGCTAAAGTAGGAGGAGTTGCCAAAGATGCTTATGGCAACACTAAACTTGGCTTGAGAGTTTCTACTGAAATCGACCGTTTTGATTACAATCTAAAATGGAATCAGTTAACTGAAGCAGGAGGCTTTACCGTTGGTAAGGAAGTAGAAATAACCGGTAATTTGCAATTGGTAAAACAATAGTTAACAATATCTTAATTTTGTACCCGCCTTTACAGGGCGGGTAATTTTTTACTACTAATGGGTTTAGCAGAAGATATACACCAGGCAAAATTCAGAAGCGCTCACCAAAAAGCTGCCATTAACATCATTTATACTTACAACTGGTTAATGGAAAGAGTACGTGATATGCTATCAGAAGAAGGACTTACCAATCAACAATTTAATGTGTTGAGAATACTAAGGGGAAGCCAGCCGGAACCTCTGAGCACTTTACAGATAAGAGAGCGAATGCTCGATAAAATGAGCGATACTTCGCGTATAGTAGATCGACTGGTAAAGAAAAAACTGGTAAGCAAAAAAACCTGCAAACACGATAAAAGGCTGGTTGACATTTGCATTACCCAATATGGTTTAAACCTCTTGGCCAGAATTGATAAGAAAGAGGCCATGTTAGAT
This sequence comes from Owenweeksia sp., assembly GCA_028277105.1. Classification (GTDB taxonomy): domain Bacteria; phylum Bacteroidota; class Bacteroidia; order Flavobacteriales; family Schleiferiaceae; genus JANQHO01. The sequence continues at coordinate 38,482 of JANQHO010000056.1, forward strand.
GATTCTTTGAAAAATTTATCAGATGAAGAAGCTACCCTGCTCAGTGATGTACTCGACAAAATAAGAGCGCAGAGGACTATCGCAGAAGGGTGACATGACCTTCGTACGGATGTTCCCGGTTGTAGAAATCCCTTACGATTATCTTATATACGTATACACCCTGGTCTACAGGCACCCCTTTGTAGGTTCCATCCCAACCCTCTGCGGATGATTCATTCCAGGCAAAAAGCATTTCTCCCCAGCGATTGTAGATCATAGCATTATAAGATTTGATCCCCACTCCCTCAAAACGGAACACTTCATTAATGTCATCTCCGTTCGGGGTAAAGGCATTAGGTATGTGAACTGCAAAATGTTCATTCACATACACCTCTTTTACAATGGTGTCATAGCACAAACCATTATCTACCACCTGCACTATTGTTTTCTTACCTGCCCTGGTCATTTGCTGTTTGAGATAGATGCCCCTGCCCAATTCCCTACCATTAATAAACCAACTCACACTAGCCGCTGCTCCCGTAAACTGAAGTTCGAGGAAATCCATCAGCTGAAGAGTGTCGGGCAAAATATTAATTCCCGCGACTGGTTGATCTACCACCTTGATATTGTGAAAGATAGTATCATTTTTACAGGGATTGTTCAAAGCTACGAGGTAAATTGTGGTATCCCGTAAAGGCGTAAAGTTGATAGTTTGCTTTTTGAAGCCTCCTTGCCATAAAAAATCATCGCCTGCCTGGCCCGATAAAATGACTGGGGTACCACGGCATACCACTTCAGGTCCCCTTATTTTTGCCTGATCGGGTAAGGATAGGAAAACAAAAGCCTTGACCGGGTCACCCTGGCAGCCATTACTGTTTGTTTCCCTAACCTGAACAGGGAAAAGTCCGGAATGCGGACCCCACTTGATCAAGATATCATGAGTTCCGAATCCACCTATAATTTGCCCTCCGTTTACCGTCCAGTGGTAGCTGGAGCCCGGGGTAGAAGGAATGGCCAAATGAGAGGGATTTCCTATGATACAAATCGTATCTAGTACCTGGGCCCTGGCTAAAGGAAGGTAAAGGGTGAGGGCAAAAAGCCCGATCAACCCTTTAACTTTCACCTTTCAGATTTTTAATAGTGATAAATAGAAGCTGTGGCTGGTTTAGGATAGATAAAAATGGTAGTACTCGGTAAACCACTGACATCAGCTACACAGGAGTTGCCGTCTGCAAGACCAGTAATGGAAATGGTTTGAGTACTGGCATAAGCCGGCAGGTTTATCACGTAAGGGCTGGCAATAGCTGTATCGGTATAGTTAACCGAACCATCAGTATAATCAATTATCCAGGGCGCTTCACCCGTAAGACTGGCTGTTATTTGTGACACATTATCCGTACAGACGGAATCTCCTATTAAAGCAATGGTAGGTAAGGCGTTGATTGTGATATCCAAACCAACGGTGTCCCCCAAACATCCGTTAATATTGGTCTCCACCAAATAGAGGGTATAGGTACCGGTAGTACTCCCCCAGTCGATTTGAATAATACTGTCATTAGGGGTAATGGTAGTATCAATGGTACCGGCTGTAGGATCTGACAAAGACCAACTGTAAGTGCTTGTTGGATTAGAATTCATAATTCCATAAACTACATCTTGTGACCCGGCACAAACACTGTCGGGGGAAGTGGATTGAGCATTGGCTTTGTAGCTCAATATTCCGATGAGTAAAAAAGTGATCCAAAGAACTGCTTTTTTTACAGTGATTTGATTAGTACTTGTTGTTTTCATGACTCTGCTTTTAAGTATTAATTGATGATTAGGATAAAATTTTCAGGTTAATAATGATATATCTTGTCAGTAATAACTCCTTTGAAATCAGAAAAATAACCATACATACAGCCGCTCTTTCTCCCCCCATTTACAATGCCTACGTGAAATTTTGCTACATCATTCTCTATAGTGTGGTTTGAGCCTGTGGCAATGTTGCTGGTGTTGTATTTAACCCGGGCAAACATCCACTCGGTATTGCCGTTTACCGGGCTGAAATTGCTTTGCTTGAGAAGGTTTGTACTACCGTTTATCTCAAAGTGATTTTCTGCTCCCTCAGGGACCAAGACCATCAGATAAAAGTCTTCACTTTTGCTACGGGTGAATGTTACGGAATTGGAACCAGTACAATAAGTTGAGGGCAATACAGCTGCCCCTAATTCGCAACCAAAGCCGGTAATGTGGAGAACGTATATTTTTTTTGAGCTGGTAATATATATTTCTTCGTTAGCCAACGATATTTCATACTGTTCAGCTGAGTTCAGGGTAGTAACAGGCACAGGGTCTCCATCCAAAAAAACCTGAGTATTGTTCTCTGTAGCCAATAGGTATACTTTATCATCCTGGTCGTTGCCATCACCACGTAAAAAGCCCTTTACCACGATATATTCCGTTCCGATGAATTCGGTGGGTATCAATTGATCACCCATTACATCCCGGCAAAAGCCATAATCTTCATTACTGCCTGAATCCTGCATGATGGTTACGGCAACTGGCTTATCACTTCTTACTATACTACCGGCCAATTGTTTATCGGCATCATTACTCGCTGCCCGGGCCGAATAGGTTTCACCTTCATCCAGCGTAATGGTATAGCTGGTATTAGCAACACGTCCTACAATATCTTCACTGGGGATAATGGTAACCCGGGTATTGTTTTGAGTGGCTACAATCTCAAAAGAAGCAAAAGGAAGAGGGGTAAAAGCACTGGATATATTCCACTTGGTTTGAGCAGGAATAAAGAATTCCATACCGAGGGCATTATCTGATTTAAGAGAGAATATGTCGGTGTTGTAGCCGTTGGATTTAACTTCGTAATAAGCGGTAATGGTGGCAGTGGAGTAAATCTTAATTCCTTTGTTTAAAATACTGTCTGCCGGAGTATTTTCAATCTCTGAGATTTGGGCTGTCATATCAATAGACTTGGTCTCAAAAGAAGTCAGAGTAAATGTAGAATCATTAAAAGCGGGATTAGCCGGTTGAGAAATAGTAACAACGGCAGGATCATCCAGGCAGGAGACTCTGAAAACTATGGGGCGATCGGAATGACCGGAGGAAACATCAGGGGCGACAAACCAGAATTCCTGGCCAGTTTGTGCGAGCATAACTTTTGATGCTCCCACCCAAAAAATCAAAATGTAGATTTTTTTTAAGTAGATCATTCCCCCCCCCAAGTGTTCTTTAAATTTTAACAGCATCTTGCAAAAAATCAAATATTTCAGGCACAAATGCTGAGGCGCGAAAAAACCGTCAAAATTCAGATATGCTTTTTTTCAACCGTAAGCTCTTATCTACCAGATATAAATCTGTAGCGTATTAACTTTTAGTATTACGGTGTATATGAAATTTTTATAATCACCACTTAGGGAGGGTAAATAATAAAATTCTGAAAATCAGTTGTTTATTATCGAATTATAATTATTTCTAAAGCAAGTGTCTACTTTTCAGATAGTTAAACACTAACTATAAATAACATTAAACAAACAATAAAGTATAGCCTTTAAACCTAAGGGGTGAAATCTTTCTTAAAATCAATGTTTAACCCTTACTTTTTGAATGAATATCGGGCGGGAACAAAAGTAGATTTGTAGAAAGAGTTATAATAACGAAGCCATTTGTTGTTGTATCTCTTTTGCTTCTTTGGCAGCTGCTTCTGCAAAATCAAGCCCTTTTGAAGCATAAATCACAGAACGGGAGGCATTGATCAGTAGCCCCCCATCTTCGGTTTTACCGTACTTAATTACAGCCTCCATATCACCGCCCTGGGCGCCAACTCCCGGAACTAAAAGAAAATGCCGAGGAACAACTTCCCTTATTTGTTTTATATAATCGGCTTTGGTGGCACCTACCACAAACATCATATTTTCTGTAGTTCCCCAGTTTTGACTCAATCGCAAAACTTTTTGGTAGAGCATCTCTGGTTTACTTTCTAAAAGCCGGTCTACAAAGGTTGTTTGAAAATCGGTAGCTCCGGGATTGGAAGTTAAGGCTAACAGGATAACCCATTTGTCCCTTTGGTTTTCCAAAAAAGGTTTCACTGAGTCTGCTCCCATATAGGGTGCTATGGTCACCGCATCAAAGGAAAGGGTCTCAAAAAAAGCTTTGGCATAACGGGCTGAGGTATTGCCAATATCTCCCCTCTTGGCATCGGCAATAGTAAATACCTCCGGATAGTTCTGATTAAGATAGTCAACTGTTTTTTCAAGGCTTTGCCAACCTCTGATGCCTTCTGCTTCATAAAAAGCCAGGTTGGGTTTGTAGGCTACAGCAAAGGGGTGAGTGGCATCAATGATGGCTTTGTTAAAGGCAAAAATAGGATCGGCCTCGCTTCTCAGACTTTCCGGTATTTTATTCGGATCGGTATCCAACCCTATACATAAAAGAGAGCGTTTTTTAACTATTTGTTCTGTCAGTTGTCTACGTGTCATGGTGATATTTTACGCTTCGGAACCTTCTTTGAGCCTTTCTGTGTTCTCTGCCACCTGAAGCTTGTCAATAAATTGCTGTATTTCGCCATTCATCACTTCCGGAAGGTTGTGAACCGTAAAATTAATACGGTGGTCTGTAACTCTTCCCTGTGGATAATTATACGTTCTGATCTTAGCTGATCGGTCACCGGTAGAAACCATGGTTTTTCGTTTACCAGCTATAGAGTCGAGGTGCTTTTGTAGTTCCTGTTCATATAGCTTAGTACGAAGCATTTGCATGGCTCTCTCGCGGTTAGCCAACTGGGAGCGCTCTACCTGGCATACTACCACTATTCCGCTAGGTTTATGGGTCAGTTGTACCTTAGTCTCTACTTTATTAACATTTTGCCCTCCGGCACCACCGGAACGGGAGGTTTGCATCTCAATGTCTGCCGGGTTAAGTTCCACATCTACTTCTTCAGCTTCTGGTAATACCGCTACGGTAGCCGCAGAAGTATGTACCCTGCCCTGGGTTTCCGTTTGTGGTACCCTTTGTACACGATGTACCCCTGATTCAAATTTGAGAGTACCGTATACTTCTTCACCGCTTACATTGAGGATGATCTCTTTATAGCCTCCCATAGTACCCTCGTTAAAATCCACTACTTCGTACTTCCAGCCCTGGCTCTCAATGTAGCGGGTGTACATCTTGTAGAGGTCTCCTGCAAAAATAGAGGCCTCATCTCCCCCGGTCCCGGCCCTTATTTCCATCGTAGCATTTTTAGCATCTTCCGGATCCTTGGGAATCAGCATCCACTTGATCTTCTCTTCCAGCTCTTGCAGTTTGGGTCCCGCTTCCTCCAGTTCCAGAAGGGCCATCTCCTTCATTTCGGGATCTTTTTCGGTTTTTATCAGTTCGCGGGCTTCTTCAATATTATCAAGCAGAGTATGGTATTCTTCCCTTATGTCAACAATGGGTTTCAGTTCCTTGTACTCACGGTTCAGTTTTACGTATCGCTTCTGGTCAGCGATGATATCAGGCTGAATGATCAGATCGTTTACCTCATCAAAGCGCTGTTTTATAACGTCCAGTTTATCCTTCATAAATCAATAGCAATATCTAATAGGTAAATTCTCCATACTCACTTTTTATGGTGAGCTTTTTAGTTTCTGCTGCTTCTACCTTGCCGATTATCCGGGCTTCAATATTATAAGATTCAGAAATGGAAATGATGTCGGTTGCTATTTCTTCAGGGCAATATATTTCCATGCGATGGCCCATATTGAATACCTGGTACATCTCCCTCCAATCAGTACCGGATGACTCCTGTATCAACTTAAAAAGAGGGGGGGGGGTAAACAAATTGTCTTTTATAACATGCCCTTTATCCAGGAAATGAAGGATCTTGGTCTGAGCCCCACCACTACAGTGTACCATACCGCTTATCTGTGAACGGTATTCCTTTAAAACGTTTTTGATAACAGGAGCATAGGTCCGGGTGGGTGATAAAACCAGTTTCCCGGCATTTAATGGGCTGCCTTCTACCTCATCTGTCAGGGATTTTTTTCCGCTATACACCAGGTCTTCGGGAACCATTGGGTCAAATGACTCGGGATACTTATTGCCCAGGGCCTTGTAAAATACATCATGCCGGGCAGAAGTAAGGCCATTACTTCCCATACCACCGTTGTATTCTTTCTCATAAACTGCCTGCCCAAAAGAAGCGAGACCAACAATTACATCTCGGGCTTTTATCCTGGAATTATCAATAACATCTGCTCTTTTCATACGGGCAGTAACAGTACTGTCTACGATAATTGTCCTCACCAGATCCCCTACATCAGCGGTTTCTCCTCCTGTAGAGATGACTTCAAAACCCAACTCAGCCATATTGTCAATAAACTCCTGAGTACCAGAAATTATAGCTGAAATAACTTCTCCGGGAATGAGATTTTTATTTCTCCCGATCGTTGATGATAGTAAAATGGGTGTTTCGGTAGCTCCCACACAAAGCAGATCGTCAGTATTCATAACCAGGGCATCCTGGGCTATTCCTTTCCATACCGACAGGTCACTGGTTTCTTTCCAGTAAAGATAGGCCAGTGACGATTTAGTACCTGCCCCGTCAGCATGCATAACTATACAATGTTCTTCACTGCCGCTCAGGTAATCAGGTATTATTTTACAAAAAGCTTTTGGGTATAAGCCTTTGTCTAAATTTGCAATTGCCTGGTGTACATCTTCTTTTTGAGAGGAAACTCCCCTTCCTGTATAACGGGAATTTTGATTGCTCATGGTGTAAAAATAAGATGCGCCCCGGCTTTGAGATAAACCCGGGGCGCATCTTTATATAAGTTATCTACTTAATCTTAACCCAAAGACCGGGCTGCAGGTCTTTGCCTTTCCAGTCGGGGTTCAAATCTTCTAAAATATCATCGTCTATGTCAATTTCCTTGGCTACATTCTTCAATTTCATCCCTCTGCCCTTTACCTGATAGTGTGAGGCATCCCATTCTTCGTAATTACCATCGGGTTCTACTTTCAGTTGTAGACCCTCAAATGGTCGCACTCCCCTTAAACCACCATTAAGTGACTTCAGTTCCCGGATATTGATCTTATACTGACGGGCAATTACGCCTAAACTTTGACGACCTTTTACAATGTGGATTTTACCAGGAGGAGCAACTTCGTTTTTCTTCTGCTCAATGATATCGCGAGGATCAACTGCTTCCGGTTCATTAAGGCCCTCAGCAGGTACATAATCATCCCGCAACACTTTAAAGTCAGTTCTACGGTTTATTTGATTAGCTACTTCCTGCAACTCTGGCGCCTGTTTTTTAATAAATGCTTCAGACAGCACCTGCCCTTCACTGAATTTTCCAGCTCCATAGAATTTATAGCTTTCCGGTATCCTAAAAGGTTCGCTTTCGCCCATACCTTTGGCTACGAGGCGATCGGCTGCTATACCCTTTGAGATAAGATAAGAAACACAGGTATCAGCCCTTTTTTGAGATAATATCTGGTTACTTGCTTCTGAATCGCGATAATCAGTATGGGAGCGGAGTTCAATAACAATAGTAGGATTATTGCTTAAGATAGTAACCACTGAGTCAAGCGCCAATCTCGATTCAGGCCTTAAATCCCATTTTGCAAGGTCAAAAAACACATTGGGCAGTACAATAGGTTCTTCGATAGGATCAAGTGCTTTATTGAGCCTCAGCATATTCTGATATTCATTGGCTGAGGGCACATATTCAAATGCCGATAGAGGAATTCCGATGGTGGTTATGTCTCCGGTAGAAGACAGGAATTTTTTCTTTTCAAAAGTGAGCTTATAACTGGTTTCTTTATTGATCTTCTCCTTATCAAAAATGTAATAACCATCATTGTCGGCATTTATAACCACACTAGTACCGTCTGATCCATCCAAACGAACAGTAGCCTGGGGTATAGGCCTGCCGGTTTTTGAACTGGTAACCACTCCTTCCAGCATAAATACAACAGGAGTTTTAAATACGGCATAAATGTCATCGCTTCCTCTGCCCCCTTTACGGTTGCTGGATAAAAAGCCTCTCTCATCACTACCCGGTTCAAACACCAGCCCAAAATCTTCGTAATTGGTATTAATCGGATATTTCATGTTCTCTGCTTCTTCCATCGGCATACCATCACTACCTACTTTAACCCTGAATATGTCCAAGCCGCCCATACCCGGAAGCCCATTGGATGAAAAATACAGGTAGCCATTACTATGGGCAAAGGGATAATACTCATCCCTGTCGGTGTTTACTTTAGGGCCGAGATTTTTAGGAGTACTCCAGCTACGGCTTCTTCTGTCGTAAGTGGTAAGGAAGATATCACGGCCTCCGCGGGAATTGAAACCATCACTGACAAAATACAAGTATTTATCATCCGGTGAAAGTGAAGGGTGCCCTACGTTGGCGGTAGTATCCTCGCCAATAACTACAAGCTCAGGCTCTTTCCAGTTCTGACCTTGCTTTTCCGTTTTCCAGATACTGCAACCTAATTTGACATTATTCTCTTTGATGCATTTAGTAAAATAGAGTTCCTTTTTTCTGGAATCAAAGGCAGCTGTTCCTTCGTGGTGTTTCGAGTTGACTATGCCTGCTTCATCTAAAGGAACAGGTGTTGACCATTTGAGGTCTGCTGCATTATCTACCTTGTCATCATTTCCTCTGTTCCTCCTGCGCGATTTTTTTCTTTCAGCAGAAGTTACATATAGATCCATGAAAGACTGCCCGGTCCATCCGTCTTCCCAGCTTCCTTCAGACTCTTCGCGCGATGAAACAAAAACTATCACGTCATTTTCCCTGGCTTTTCCTCCGTAGATAGGTGAAAAATCCATATTTCTGGAGTTGATATCTTTCATATTAGCCACCTGGTAGAGACTGGGTGCTTGCTGCCATTCTGCAGCTTTCCTGGTAGACTCAATGCCTATCTCACCTTTCCTGTCAGAAGGATTCTTCTTTTTGTATTCCTGATAGACTTCAATGGCTTCCTCATATTCGCCCTGAGCTTTGAGCATATCGCCCAGGTATAGCTGGGCTACAGGATCTTTATAGCCTAACTTTACGGCTTTCTCATAGTAGTTTTCGGCATATTTATAATCGTTGATCTTCCGGTAACATTCCCCGGTCATAAAAAGTATCTCTGATTTTTTGTCTCTCCCTTTTGCTTCAGTAAAAGCATTTTTGAGTAATTCGATTGCTATATAATACTCTTCTGCTTCGAATGCATCATATGCTTTTTGAACATCTTTATCGACCTTTTCTTCTTTAGTCTTGGTCTCCTCATCGAGTACTTCTTCCTGAGAAAGTAACGGAATGGATTGTAGACAAATAATTATTAAAACTAAGGCCCAATAAGGTTTTCTCATAGTGTTGTGAGGTAGTTATTATGCTGTAACGCGCTAAAATAATCATTTATTTCAATCGCCAAAGTAGCACTAAAGCCTTAATAATGCTAATGTTTTGTTTATTTTTTTGAAATGATCTTACATCATAATAAGAAAGCCAGCACAACTTAAAGTTACACCGGCTTAATACTTTGATAATACTAGAAAAGAATTAGCTAAAGAGCAATTCGCGGTATTTTGGCAAAGGCCAAAGTTCGTCATCGATAAGCATTTCGAGCTTGTCACACTGGTACCTTATTTTATCAAAGAAGGGTTTCACTTCATCACAATAAGCTACTGCCTGATCTCTCGGATTAGCGAGCTTATTGCTCTTTTTACGCGCTTCGATCATTGCTTCTTTTTCTGAGATTATCACTGATATTCTCTTGCTTATTTCTTTAATCATCTCTAATTGCTCTTTAGCCACCTCTTCAAAGGTTTCGTCATCGAGCATCTCCTTTAAGCCTCTTACATTTTCGATTAGTGTGTTTTGGTACCTCACAGCTGTTGGCACTACATGGTTACCCGCAATATCACCCAGAACCCTTGATTCTATCTGTATTTTTTTCCTGTATTCTTCCATCATGATCTCATAGCGGGCTTCTACTTCTACTTTATTCATCACTCCATTTGACTCAAAGAGATCTACCGCTTTGGAAGAAACGTAAAAATCAAGTGCTCGGGGGGTGTCCTTGACGTTGCTAAGGCCTCTCTTTTCAGCTTCTTCTACCCATGAATCGCTGTAACCGTCACCTTCAAAAAGTATGGACCTACTTTCTTTGATATAGTCGCGGAGGGTATTAAAAATGGCATCGTCTTTTTTCATTCCTCCTTCTATTAGCTGGTCTACGTCTGCTTTAAATTGACGCAACTGGCTGGACATAATAACATTCAAAGCTGTCATAGGCTGGGCACAGTTGGCACTGGAACCCACCGCCCTGAACTCAAATTTATTTCCTGTAAAGGCAAAAGGCGAAGTGCGATTCCGGTCGGTATTATCCAATAATATCTCGGGTATTTTCCCAACTACATTGAGTTTTATGTCTGTTTTCTTTTCTGGTGAAAGTGCCCCTTTCTCGAGTTTTTCCAACTCATTCAGGGTATTGGTAAGCTGGCTGCCTATAAATACAGAAATAATAGCAGGAGGTGCTTCATTGGCTCCCAATCTGTGGTCATTATGTGCTGATGCTATAGAAGCTCTCAGCAAATCGGAATAATCGTGAACCGCCTTAATGGCATTGATGAAAAAAGTGAGAAACTGCAGGTTTCCTTTAGGGGTTTTGCTAGGACTCAGGAGATTTACTCCTGTATCGGTAGCTAGGGACCAATTGTTGTGTTTACCACTGCCATTTACACCTGCAAAAGGTTTTTCGTGCATTAATACTTTGAAATGATGCCTGCGGGCTACCTTTTCCATTACATCCATAATCAGGGAATTATGATCAACGGAGATATTGGCTTCCTCATAAACAGGAGCCAATTCAAACTGGCTGGGAGCTACTTCATTATGACGGGTTTTTACCGGAATGCCCAGGCGATAACATTCATATTCCAGCTCTCTCATAAAAAACCTCGCTCTTTCGGGGATAGAACCAAAGTAGTGGTCTTCCAACTGCTGCCCTTTTGCAGGTGCATGACCAAGGAGAGTACGCCCGGTCATCATAACATCAGGACGGGCCGAATACATAGCGGTATCGATCAGGAAGTATTCCTGTTCCCAACCCAATGTGGCCGTAACTTTTTTAACGTTTTTATCAAAGTATTGACAAACCTCTGTAGCTGCGGAATCTACAGCTTGCAAAGCTCTCAGTAAAGGGGTTTTATAGTCAAGGGCTTCTCCTGTGTAGGATACGAATACGGTAGGTATACAAAGGGTTCTTCCAATAATAAAAGCAGGGCTGGTAGGATCCCAGGCAGTATAACCCCTTGCTTCAAAAGTATTTCTTATACCACCGCTGGGAAAACTAGAAGCATCAGGTTCTTGCTGTACCAGCAGATTACCGGTAAACTTTTCTATGGCCTGACCATCTTCTGTAGGTTCAAAAAAGGAGTCGTGCTTTTCTGCCGTTGATCCGGTAAGAGGCTGAAACCAGTGGGTATAATGGGTTGCTCCTTTGGATATGGCCCAGGATTTCATCCCAGAGGCTACCTGGTTGGCAATTTCGCGATCTATCTTAGCTCCTTTTTGCATGGCATTGATAACGCTTTTATAGGCCTCAGGTGTCATATACTCTTTCATGGAATACATATTAAAAACATATTCTCCGAAAATTTCCGTAATACGCTTTAAACCTGGGTCGTACTCAATGGGCTGTCTGTTGCGGGCTTCTTGTAAGGCATTAAATCTTATGGCAGGCATTACTTAAAATGTTAAATTTTAAGCAAAGGTATATTTTCAGAGGGGCATGTCATTAAAAAAATGACTTTTATTTATCAACACCCCTCCTGAAAATGGGGTCAATCTCAATTATATCACAAAATAAATGTAGACACAGTAAACTATGAATAAGAAAAAACCTTCCCCTCGTGTGATCATACCTTTGTCAAAATACCGCATCATGGGATACAATAATAATGAGATCACTAAAAGGCTGGGGAAATCAAAACTGAGTAGATCGGGGCTTTGTACCGGAAGATCCGTTATCAGACTGGTTATTCCCAATACTGCGAGTACATTGAATATGTTAGAACCTATTAAATTACCCACCGATAAATCTTGTTGGCCTTTTACAGAAGCAACTACAGAAGCCGCCAGCTCTGGTAAGCTGGTTCCAATAGATACTACCGTTATCCCTATGATTCTTTCGCTGACTCCCCATTGACTGGCCAGTTCTACAGCACCATCAACCAGAAAATCTGAACCAAATTTCAGGCCCACTATTCCGGTTAATAGAAAAAACAGCATAAGCCAGGGTTTCTTTAGCTTGGCTTTTTCAACCGGTATTTCTGATTTCTGTGATTTTCGGGACGACCTGATCATCAAGACGTTGTAAGCTATTAGCAGGATTACCATAATGAGGCCTTCCCAAAAAGTGAGTTCTTTATCCCAAAATATGAAGAGGTAGAGAACAATACTGACAAAAAGCATTATCCACCAGTCCAGTCTGTAGGTTTTAGGGTCTACCGTAAGTGGTAGAATTATAGCTGTAACGCCTAGTATCAAAGCAATATTGGCAATATTGCTACCAATAACATTAGCAAAGGAAATGTCTACGTGACCATTAAGGGCAGCATCAACACTCACGAGAAGTTCAGGGGCTGAAGTAGCAAAGGAGACCACTGTTAAACCCACTACCAGAACAGATATTTTGAGCCTGAGGGCTAGTTCAACCGCTCCTCGAACCAGGAAATCACCTCCTAAAAGCAGAATTAGAATACCAGCTATAAGTTTGACGTAGGCCATTGGTTATTCAGATATCCATTTTTCGCTTCATGGAACCGGCAATTTCTTCGATGTTTTTTTTCTCTTTATCTACTTTTTCCTGAAATTTTTTAAGGTCTTCGTTGTCTTTAGTGCTATTGTTAATCTCATTCCTGATATCGTTGGCCGCATTTTTCACATCTTTAATGCCTTTACCCAGTCCACGGGCAATATCCGGGATCTTATCCGCTCCAAAGAGCATAACTACTATGAGTAAAATAAAGAATATCTCTCCACCTCCTATGTTAAAAAACATCAGTCTTTCCATCTGTAGCTATAATTTACTCAAACAAAAGTATAAGAAAAACCCTGCAAAAGCAGGGTTTTAATATTTGTCATGGGGTCTGATTTTATTTGCTATCTTCCTTTTCTGACCTCTTGAGGGTATCCAGCATCAAGGGAGTAGCAATAAACAAAGATGAATAAGTACCCACTACTACCCCTATCAGAAGGGCAAACATGAATCCTCTGATCACTTCTCCTCCAAAAATAAATATGATCAACAATACAAAGAAGGTGGTTAAAGAGGTATTGATGGTACGGCTAAGGGTACTGTTCAAGGCTTCGTTTACCACATTGAGCATCGATTTGCGTTTAGAATGAATCTTTAGATACTCCCGTATACGGTCAAATACCACTACGGTATCATTAAGTGAGTAACCTATAACCGTTAGCACTGCAGCGATAAAAGCCTGGTCTATCTCCAATGAAAATGGCAGTATACCATATAAAATAGAGAAAAGGGACAATACGATCAACACATCGTGAAAGGCCGCTGCCACTGCCCCCAGGCTATATTGCCACTTGTTGAAACGGATGAGTATGTACAGGAAGATCACTATCAATGAGAACAGAATGGCCCAAACAGCAGATTTCTTGATATCGTCAGCTATAGTAGGGCCTACTTGCCTCTCGGCCACAATACCCAATTCTCCATCTCCACTAGCCTCCGATAAAAAGGCTTCTTTTTCGGGTACTTCAGCATAAAAGCCGGATAAGCCATCGTACAGCTTATTTTTAATTTCCTCTTCTATCTCAGTACCGGTTTCGTCAATCTTATACTTGGTAGTGATAATTACCTGGCTGTTTTCGCCAATAGTTTTAACTTCAGGGGAAACCTTATTGCCTTCTTCATCAACAAAATAATCTCCCAGTTTTGTCTGGATATCAACAGAGCTTACAGCTTGATCAAAACGAACCTGATAGGAGCGTCCTCCGACAAAATCAACTCCAAAATTGAGCCCTTTGGTAGAAAGAGAAATAATTCCCGATAGTACAATTAGTCCGCTAACCAGGTAAGCAACCCTTCGCTTGTTAAGAAAGTCTATGCTGAAGTTGCGAAAGGCATTACGGGTAATATTTGTAGCAAAGGATACTACTTTTTTGCGTTCCAGGCGGAATTCAAAAATAAGGCGGGTGATAAAGATAGCACAGAAGAGCGAAGTAAGTATACCTATGATAAGAGTAGTAGCAAAACCCCGAATAGGACCCGTGCCAAAAAGGTATAATATAACCCCGGTCAGGAAAGTAGTGACATTGGCGTCAATGATAGAGCTATAGGCATTGTCGTAACCATCTTTAATGGCCAATCTCAGCCCTTTTCCATGACTTAATTCCTCGCGAATACGCTCATAGATAAGGACATTAGCATCTACTGCCATACCAATAGTAAGTACAATACCGGCAATACCGGGCAGGGTAAGCACTGCTCCGAGAGAGGCCAACACCCCGAAAATGAAGAACATATTTACAATGAGAGCAACATTTGAGGCAATGCCAGCACCATTGTAATAGAATATCATGTAAATGAGCACGATGATAAGAGCTATAATAAATGACCACAAACCGGCATTAATGGCTTCCTGCCCCAATGAAGGTCCTACAATATCCGCCTGAATGATCTTTGCCGGGGCAGGCAAAGCTCCAGCCTTGAGAATATTGGCGAGATCTTTGGCATCTTCAATAGTGAAATTACCCTGGATTACAGTATTTCCGGTCGGTATTTCATTGGAAACAACCGGGAAAGAGTATACATAGCCATCGAGTACAACTGCAATGGCTTTGTTATCGGCACCATCATCGTTTGGAACACCAGCTGCCTCACGGGTAATTTTTTGCCAGATACCGGCTCCGCGGGCATTCATTGTCATGTTAACGATAGCATCGTTGCGTTCATCGAAATCCTGACGGGCATCCGTTACTACATCACCTCCCAAAGCTGGTTCCTGAGAACGGTTGGTACGGGCAGCCAACAGATATAATATTTCTCCTTCCTCAGGCTTAGCTGTCCACATGAATTTGGTATATCTCGCATTACCGGTTAGCAGAGCCCTTACTTTGGGATGATTAAGGTATTCATTGACCTTATGGGTATCGGCAACTCTAGCCAGCCCAACAATTGGTCCCCGTCTGGGTTGCCCGGCCTGAAAATCGTAATTGGGAGTAAGTACCTCATACAAGGGATTAAACTGATCATTCAGGGAATCAACAGGCTCTTCTAACTCTGCCAGGCCTGAGTCTGCCTCTACACTAGCTGAAGTATCATCATCAAAAGGTTCGTCAGCCAGTAAGTTACTGTCTTCTTCTTCAATGGGACTTATATTAAATATATCATCAACATCCGTATTTTCACTACCTAAAACTGAATCTGAATCCGTTTTATCGGCCCTGGGGTTATCAACAATCGTTTTGAGTCTATCGTTGGCTGCATTTAGAAAACCCAAAAGTTCAACCCCGTCATACAGATTCCAGAATTCCAATTCAGCTGTAGATTGGAGTAACTTTTTAACCCTGTCGGGGTCCTTTACCCCGGGAAGTTCTACTAAAATGCGCCCACCGTTCTCCAGGCGTTGTATATTAGGCTGAACCACCCCAAACTGGTCAATACGTGCCCGTAAAACGGTATATACATTTTCAACGGCAGCATTGACCTTATCGCTCAATTCCTCTTTAATGAGTTCGTCATCGGCATTAAAACCTAATTTATCGTTGATCTCTTTAGTACCGAATATGGCCGGATCGCTAAGGCTGATAGCGAGTTTCTTTTCTTCTTTAACATCTTCAAAAGCAGTAAAAAAGTTGGTGAGAAAGTCTTCCTGGCTATTGGCTGCTATTTTATCAGCCCTACCCAGAGCTTCCGTAAAGGCAGGGTGTTTGGAATTGTTAGATAGTTCCCTGAGGATATCGCGTACCGAAACCTCCAGTATCACATTCATACCTCCCCTAAGATCCAGTCCAAGGTTGATTTCTTTTTCCTTTACTTCCTGGTAGGTAAAATCGCTCAGGTATATATTATATACTGTTAAGCCACTGATTGAATCTAAGTAGCGCTGTTTTTTGTCATAGTCGCCATCAGCGTACTCTTCGGCATCACTCTCCACACTTTGAGCTACGTAAGTAAATGACAGTTGGTATAAACAGGCCAGGGCAAAAACAATAGCAAATAAGCGTATAACTCCTTTATTTTGCATTCTTGAGAGGGGATTATATAGGTTCCAAAAATAGTCGGCAAATATAGAATTTCAGTAAATAAATCACAATGAGCTATCACTTATCAACTCTTTATTATTTGCCGTTAGATATTATATTTGAAAGAATTGTTCAGATACTATAAATATGGTCAAAAAAATTCTGTTAATACTATTTCTGTGCCCCTTCCTTAGCTCTGCCCAGACTGTAAACGGCTTCAGCTTCTACCCGACTAACGATATACCAGTTGTTTTTTATGGTGATACATTAGCCCTGGCGGGGGCCGGTGGGTTAAATCACGTACTGGTGAATACCATTGACCTGAACTTAGATAACGTAGACGATCTTTTAGTTTACGATCGCATTGGGCACAAGCTGGTTCCCCTTTTAACCAAAGGCTCCGGTAATGATAAGTATTACCAGTACGCTCCCCAATTCATTGAAAAATTCCCCAAACTCAACAGTTGGATATTACTGAAGGACTATAACTGCGATGGCAAAAAAGACATCTTTTACGGAAGCAACATCAGCAATATCAAGGTAATGACTAATGTGAGCCAGAACGAACTGCAGTTTCAGCCTTATAACAACGGTGACGTTATTGACAGTGATTATTTCTCTGGGAAATCCCCTCTTTATTCCTCGTTCATCAATCTACCTGCCATTGGCGATGTAGATGGAGATGGCAGCATAGATCTTCTTACCTATGGCAACAGTGATAATCGCGTGTATTACCACAAAGGCAATACCCCTTGTGAGGTTGATTTTGTTTTACAGGAAGTTTGCTGGGGACATTTCACAGAAAGCGGTTTCTATCGCTCAGTTGAGATAGGCAACTGCGTA
>JANQHO010000080.1 GCA_028277105.1 Owenweeksia sp.
GCAGGCTCAGTTGAGATATGTCTGAGTTGAGATTAAGACCACGCTACTATTTCAAGGCCGAAGAGAGTATGGCTCAGCTTCAGGCTAAAATAAAATTTGCCCTGGCGGAAGCCAACCCTCTTCATCTCAAATACCGGTCGACCAAAAACCATATTACCGTATTTTTTCCTCCAAAAGAAAAACACTTCTGGAGCCCGGAGCTCGACATAAACTTTGAGAAGAAGGGCAAAAATGAGACTTTCATAAGAATTCTAATAAGCCCGTCACCTTCCATTTGGACTTTTTTTATGTTTATCTACACTGTAGGAGGCTTGCTGATCTCAGCTGGCTTTGCCGTAGGGTTCTCGCAATATGCCCTAAAAAAAAGTACCTGGGCGCTGTTCTTTATACCGGCTGGAGCAGCTATTATCGCCCTGACTTATCTGGCAGGCCAATTCGGCAAATACAAAGCAGAAAAACAGTTAAGGGAACTTAAAGACTTTTTTGATGCTGCTTTACCCGGTGTGAGTTCGCATACTATTCAGGATCGAGTATAGAGGAAAAATCCAATTTGTCGGAGTTATAAATATCGTGATCTACATTACCCATAGCTCCTTCTATCTTACCGCGTTCTGTGCGCTGCCATATCAGCCAGCCCTCTTTTTCCCAGGTTTGTGGCACTTGGGGCTCTTTTACTTCATACTGTGCCAGCCAAAGGTAATAGTTGGCAAATTCAGGGCTGTTCAGGTATTCATTGCCAAAAGGTGTGTTGGTATAAATAATGGGCTTGATTTCCAGTTTTTCTTCTACGATCTTCAGCCATTGCAATACTCCTTTTTGGAATTCAGCTTTACTGGAAACAGGCTTTGGCATACCACCTTGTTCCAGGTCCAGTACAGGAGGCATATCCCCCTTGTCTACTGCCTCAACTGTCTTTATAAATAAATTGGCCTGTTTGGCTGCATCATCACTGGCCATGTAAAAATGGTAGGCCCCCCGGTGTAAGCCAGCCTGGTTTATATCACTCCAGTTTCTTTTAAAATCGGGATCGGTATAGGTCTCTCCCTGGGTAGCCTTGGCATAAGCAAAAATTATCTTAGCTTTTTTAACCTCCTCCCAGTTTACATCTCCTTGAAAGTGAGAAACATCTATCCCCAGTATTGGCTTGGAATATTTAGTTTCTGACGGTACTTCTTTTGGACTTTCAGCTTGTGGTTTTTTTACAGTAGTTTTTTCATTTTCCTGGTTCTGGTGATTATTGTTACTGTTCTGGCACTGAGAAAACAAGAGGCCAATTATAGTAAATAGAAATACTTTTTTCATAATTGTTTTGATTCTTGATTAGATTGGTTTTTCCGGTAAATGAAATATCTTTTAAATAAAGTACTTAGCACAAAGAAATAGGCCAGGGGCATCAGCGCAAAAAGCAAAGTAACGTTTACCAGCATTTGTACTCCCATACCAATCAGTTTATCAGTAGAGAACTTTACAACGTCCATAAATTCAGCTCCCAGTTTTTGCACTTCATCTTTTACATCATCGGCCAACTTTATAACCTCATCTTCAACTTTATCGCCAAAAGTCAATCTTCCGTGGTGCTTGCTTTTTTGCTGAGCCTCCAATTGTTGCAGATAAGACTGTTGTTTTTTCTTTTGGGCATCTATCTTATCCTGAGTTTGTTGCAGTTCCTGTTTCAGACTGTTCCCCGTTTCTACCTGCGAAGCATGACTTACATAATGTATGATATTGATGTATAGGCTGAGACCGGGAGTAATGAATAAAGCAATGACCAACCAACGGTAACAAGTAGTAGAGATGGACTTTATAAAAGTTCCTGCAAACAAAAGCACCAGGGCAATCTTTACGATCAGTAAACGGCTGACATCCAGTAAAGCAATTTGCAAAAGAGTCAACCCATTAGAGACAGTTAAGTAATGGATGACTTTGTTATAGCCGTAAAAAATTTCTTCCGGAGAATCCTTTAAAAAGGGGATATCGGCAATAAGCGGGGTAGCTAAAGATTTAATTTCAAGTAACAAAAGCTGGCTTGACAGCATATCGGCAGAGATAGTTGAAACAAATTCATAAGCTGAATGATAGGCAATATCGAGAAACGACAGAATGATAAGTAGGCCCGGGAGAACCCACTTCAGGATAATTTTCATGATTTCAAAAAGGTTTGGCTAAAGCTAATTTATAGAAATAAGTTTAAGGAAAAAGAAATTGAAACAAGAATCATCACTATGGTTATATTAAAATACTATGAAACAAATATTTAGCTTTTTTGTATTAGAAAATCAGGGGATAATACGGGGTCAAAAAGCGTATTTCCGTTAGCACTCTGTACACCATAAGAAGCTAAATTTGAATATAATACGATGTTAAGTTGTATTAACAAGGTGTAAGGCGAAAAACCTTAAAAGAGTAGCCACAATTATTTACAACCATTAACCATGAGTGAATTAACAAACTGGTCATCTCCCAGAGAACTGACCGATCGCGCAACGCGCAACAAACCTGCCTTGGCTACCAACGGCAATGTTATTTGTATGGCCTGGCGTGGCCTGGGTCAAGACAATATTTGGGTCTCCATTTCTACTGACAACGGTTACACCTGGACTCCTCAGCAAGAGTTGTCAGATCGAGCTACCCGCAATGCTCCCGCCTTATGTGTCATTAACGGAAGATTCATTATGGCCTGGAGAGGTCTTGGCCAGGATAATATCTGGACTTCTTACTCCAGTGATGGCCTGAACTGGTCTCCCCAGGTAGAATTACGAGATCGTGCCACTACCCAAAATCCCGCTATGGCCGGTGCTGATGGTATTGGTGCTGTTATGGCCTGGCGTGGCCTGGATCAGGCTAATATCTGGGTTTCAAGGTCTGAAGACGGAATTAACTGGAGCCCTCAGCAGGAACTGTCAGACCGCGCTACTCAAAGTGGCCCTGCTATAGCTGGTACGGTGCAGAACGGTGGGCTGTATGGTATGTTCTGGCGCGGCCTGGATCAAGATAATCCCTGGGTTTCAACTTCTAAAGATGGCTTGCGTTGGACTCCCCAGTCTGAAATTACTACTAGTGCCACCAATTCCAGCCCTTCTTTAACCCATTCTGATTCGCTAGGGGTCTTTTATGCCGGCTGGCATGGACTTGATGCTCCCAATAACCCCAATATCTTTGTTTCCTGGTCTGAAGATGGAGAAAGTTACGCTCCACAGGTTGATACCGGCATGCAATCTACTAACGGGCCCTCGTTGACCCCAGCCGGTGGCGGTCTTCTAATGGCTTTCCAGGGAGCAGATAAAAACAACATTTTTGTAGCCAATCTCAATAGCTAAAATAAATTGAGAATATCATTTGATTAAGGGGGCTAAGCCCCCTTTTCATTTAAAGTATTTCTACGTTTTGCAGAGCAATATGTAATGGAAAACAACAACTTAAAACCAAAAAATATTATATCAACTTTTATACCTTTAAGAATAACTTCCCCATTTCCTGTTTATGTTCAGATCGCACTATATTGGGTAACGGTATCAATAACTTACAAACGAAACTTTACATCAGAACATTAGTTTGTAGTATGTGTTCCAACGAATAACCGACACTGTGGGAAGTACTTCGTAAATACTTCAAGCTTTTTTAACATACAACATCTACTTACAGAATAACTCTATCTTCTAACACTAATCAATATCTTAGCTTAGATTACTAATACCTGATCTGACTAACCTTGATGAGAGCTATTCAATATGCTTCTGTATCATTATTAATATTCCTGTGTATAAAAGGGCATTCCCAGACTTATAACTTCAGGAACTATACTATTGAAGAAGGCCTGGCCTCTAATGAAACCTACTACTCACTACAGGGAAAAGACGGATATCTCTATATCTCTACCGATCGGGGTTTACAAAGGTTTGACGGCAGACGATTCCAAACTATTCCGTTTGCCGATCATAAACTAAGTGGTACTACGGTATTCAGCATTCATGAAGATCCCAGGGGTGTTATATGGATATCTTCCTACAGAAAAGGCCTCTTCTATTTGTATAAAGACACATTAAGATCTTATCCACACAATGATAAATTATTACAGCTGGCAGGCCACTCATTTATAGATCAATTTTTTGTTGAGCAAAATGGTGATATATACTTCTCCATTACTAACCTGGCGAACATCATCTTTCGTTTTAGAAACAATGGCATATTAGACTCTTTGGTGATCCCCGGTAACCTGATGAATCCTGAAATAGGTAATAGTAAACAAATATACTTTAAGGGAAAGCATGTTTTCGCCAAAAGAAATTCTTTTAAATCTACTTTTAAAGAGACCGTGGGGTCATTGCAAACCTTTCCTGTGAAGATAAAAGATGATATAAAATATCAACTTTTTTACCCCAGAGGCGGACCAGCTACGCTTCATGGAGACAGTATATTGGTTGGGGTAAACAAAACCTTGGTTCTATACTCCAAACAAGGAGAGTATATTAATGAGTATATTTTTGACGATCAGGTATTATCCATTACTGTTGATAGCGATAATCAAATATTGGTAGCGACATTCAATGGGTTTTACTTCATCAAGAAAGATAATAAGCCCGAATATTATTTGCCTGGGTATGCCATTAGCGGCATTACTCAAGACAGGGAAGGCGGATACTGGATCACTTCTACCAACAAAGGGCTTCTTTACCTGGCATCTTTCGATATTCACGTTTTGGCTTCTGGTCAGCGTTCATCTTGCGTAGAGGTTTATAAAAACCATTTGGTTATTTTGGACTACGCTCCTTCGCTCAAATCCTACCATTACAACAGTTCCCAATTTATTCATGATACTGCCTTGTCCATACCTTATATATACAAAGATGTTTTTATAAATGATGAAATTTTAGGTATACCTTTTCAAACCTTTTCCCTCAAAAATTTCAAGCTAACCGGGAAACTGGACTCTTTTCCCAAATTCAGAAAACATGCAAGCTTGAACGATACTGCTATATTAATTGCTTGTAAATCAGGTGCCTATTCTGTATCCTTAAATAATTTAAAACAAGTACATCCACTTATAGATAGCAGCTACTTCTGCCATGCTATATTTGCTAACAGTAATTACATATACATTGGAACAGATAATGGTTTGATTCAATTCTTTCGAAAAACAAAGAAGTACAAAAAAGTTTTTCCGGATATTTTATATCAGTTAGTAACTGACATAAAAGCGCTCAATAGCACTACCTTAATAGTCAGCACTAAAACCAATGGCGTATTACTTCTGCATGATTCCTCTTATACTCATCTAACTCCCGATAATAGCCAATTACTCAGTCTGAGTTGTACCAGCATTATGGTAGAAAACAACCAAACCTTTTGGATAGGTACTGACGCTGGTATTTGTAGAATAGAGCAGAATAAAACTGGCTTCCAAAGTTTTAATGTAGATGTATGGGATGGCCTACTTTCACAAAAGGTAAATGATCTGGCTATAATTGATAAACTTCTGATTGTAAGCACCGATGCAGGTGTCTGTTACCTTAATACTGAGGCTGTGCCTTCAGATAGCAGTTCCATACTTCTTAAACCAAGCATTCCTCACAAAAGTATAGATCAACAAAATGGTGATACTATCCGGTTAAAATCGGGGATACGCAACCTGACGTTAAGTTTAAACACTATTACCTTTAAGCACCTTCAACATCTGAAATTCAGCTATAAAGTAAACGGTGCAGAAAGCATGTATACCAACAGCAATGTTTTATACCTGAATAATTTAAGCCCCGGCCTTAACACAGTTACTGTTAATGTTGCTAACTCTAACGGACAGTGGAATAAAAAACCTTCGGAGCTATCTATCCTGGTGCCTGCCTATTTTTATGAAAAAACCTTATTTCAAATATTGGCATTGATCTTAATTATAGCATTAATTATGGGCCTTACTTATGCTTACCTTGCTTATACCTACCGCAAAAAAATGCAGAAATGGAGATTCTCTACCTTACAACTGAGGGAATTGAACCTTCAGTTAAATCCGCATTTCATTTTTAATGCTATCAATAACATTCAACACCTTGCAGGAAGCGATAAAGCTGGGGATATGAGCTCATTTGTACAAAGCTTTTCTAAACTTACCCGCAAAGTTTTGGACAACTCTAAGTTTAAGGTAATTACCCTGGCTGAAGAAATCGAGAATATAAAGGAATATGTAAAGCTGGAAAAGCTACGCTTTAAGGGTCAATCTTTTGAATTCAGCTTAGAAATATCACCTGAAATTGATCTTAAAAAAGAATTGGTACCCCCTATGATTCTCCAGCCATGTGTGGAGAATGCCATCTGGCACGGCTTATTACCCAAAGAAAATAACCGCCTTTTATCTTTAACAGTAGAGGCCATTGCTGATGGTTTCAAAATTATTGTTGAGGATAACGGTATTGGGCTTAACTCCTCTGAAAAAAGGAAATCGCACTCAAATAATAAGACTTCCGTTGGTATTAGCAACACCAGGTTAAGACTAAAGCTATATGATGAAATGGAACTGGGAAGGTCGGAATTTGAAGTAATGGAAACTTATAAGCATGATGGTAAACCGTCAGGAGTAAAAGCCTGGTTTATCTTTTTACCTAATTCAAAAACACAGGTAGTTGCATGATCTATAAAACCGTACTGATAGATGACGAACCCAATAGCCTGGAGCAGCTCAAAGATAAGCTAAGACCTTATTCTGATAAGTTGCAAATTGTGGGAACAGCCAACTCAGCAGTTCGAGGTTTAGCTATAATCCGGGATTTTGACCCGGATGTGGTCTTTCTGGATATATCCATGCCCGGAGGAACCGGTTTTGAAATGCTGGATCAACTTGACGATAAAAACTTTGAGGTTATCTTTATTTCTGCCCATCAAAAACATGCGATTAATGCCTTTGATTATGAACCTGTAAATTATCTACTAAAACCAATTGACCCCAAGAAGCTTGACAAGGTCATACAAAGATTGATCTCAAAAGATCAGGATCAGCCCGGCATATTACATGCCAAGGCAGATAAACTATCGATCTCTACCAATAAAGGGCACCGAATTATTTCCGTAAACCATATTATCAGATGTGAAGCTGATGGCGGCTACACTTTTATTCACCTTGAAGACGGGAGTAAGATATTAAGCTCTCAAAACATAAAGATTTTTGAAAATCAACTTAGCCTGCACGCCTTTGCCAGGATACATAAAAAGCATCTTATAAATCTCAAAAAAGTAAAATACTTTACAAAAGGTAAAGGAGGGCATGTAACGCTTACTGACGGTAGTGAAGTTAGTATTTCTTTCCGTCAAAAAACCAACTTCATACAGAAGTTACAATACTACATGTCTATCTGAGCTCTTAGTTTTTTTTAACGACTTACCGTTACGTTCTTAATCAATCTGGTTGCACTTCTCAAATAGATAGGCACGCTTCTCTTTTCTCCATTGTTTTATCAACAGAGCTATGATTATTTAGGAGGGTTAATTCAATAATAATCATAAGTCATAAACACATGAAAGCCCTATTTCTTAAAATCTTAATGCTGTTAGTAAGCATCACCCTCATACAGCAAACAGCAATTGCCCAGTTTATTGATAGCAAATTCTTGACACAAGAAAACATCTCTAATTTTTCAATAGATCAAACATCAGATGGTTATATAACCGTAGGCACTATTGCAAATCCTAACGGTGGTCACGATATCAAAGTCATAAATTTTGATCCAACAGGGACGCCTATGTGGAGCAAGGTAATTGATGGTGGACGTGTTGACCGGGCCGCTCATGTACAAGCTTTAACCAACAGCTTTATAATTACTGGCTTTTCAAGAGAAGCAGGAGGCAAAAACAATCTCATTTTTATACAGCTGGATTTAAACGGCAACATCGCCTTAAATAAAAGATATTTTGATAATAACCGTAGAGACTGGAGTTTAACTGGTCAATATGTATTGGAACTGGATAATAACCAGGGCTATCTCTTAACTGGTTATTCCATTAAAGAAGGCTTTTTGTTAGGTTCTAATAAATCAGCCTTTGTAATGAGGATTGACGATAATGCTAATGTGGTTTGGGCCAAATATTATGATTCTCCCAATGATGGTGATTCTGATTTTGACATGGCCAATTTTGCCCTGAAATTAAACGATGGCTTCTTTATAACCGGGTCAGCTAATGTTTATAAACCAGGAGGAGCCTCTAACCAGGGAGTTTTATCTATGAAAATAGATGATCACGGTAGTATTGATTGGAATAATAATTTTGCCATTGACGATGGTGAGGTTTGGGAAGAAAATCTGGATGTAGGAACATCAGCACTGCTGGATGATGCCCAAATTGTTTTGTCATCTAACTCCACATTAAGCCACAGTTTTCATCTCACTAAAATTGATCCTAATAATGGCTCCATTGTGGGAAATCACTACAATTTTGTTCCTACGGATGAGATAAACACTGCTTCATTTTCTATCGGTAAAAACAGTAGTGGAAACTACATAGTAGGTGGAATGATAGCCGAATCCGGTACATCATATGATTGCTTTGACAATATCACTGAATGGAGTTCTGTTAGCTTTGTATGCGACATCGACAGTGATCTGGATATTCTCCACTCGGCTAAAAAGTTTCTCATGTATAATGAGAACTTTAACGATGGAGAAGGTAGTGTTTATCACAGTCTCTTTGGAGGACCATCAGGTTTAGACAACCCTGTTATCGCCACACCGGAAATGATATTTGTTGATGATAACTCTGACGATGTGGCTATACTGGCATACAGTGAAGACCGATTGCTGGGGGCTGGTCATTACGATCTTCAGTATATTGAAACCACAGCCCCTGATTTTGACTGGTGCCGAACCCGCTCTATTGAGTTCACCCCTCAAATAGTCAATGCCATTTATGACCAAAATGTACAGGATAATGATGTAAATGACATTATTGAAGATGATGGCTTTACTATTGCTGATGATAATGATCTTTTTACCAATTGCCAAACTGCGACCAACTTCCCTTTCATAGATGAAACTATTGTGGGAGAAAACAATGTTTTTGCTATTTCGGGCCGTTGCCTCCATTACTCAAAAGACAATACTTATGTAATGGCCAAGAGAAATTCTGATGCAGAATGCGCCTCCGGAGATCCCGGTTTACCCTACATCAAAAAATATGATGCCAACGGAGGTCTGGCTTGGCAAAAAGCCACCACCACTACTGCCCAGCCCATGAATGCCGGTACAGGTATAGAAGTAGATAATTCCGGTAATGTATATTTATCCGGAGGTTTAAATCCCGGAAACATCCAATGGCCCGAAGCTCCTTCTATAACTGCTCCCGTGCCTGCTCCTCCTCATAGCTCCAGAACAGCTTATCTTTTAAAATATGATGCCAATGGTACTTATCAATGGCAATCTGTTGGTTTCCCCGACCCAAGCATCAGTGGGGCACAGTATAACATTCAGGATTATGAAATTGGCCCGGACGGTTACCTTTATGTTGTTGGCGTTACTTCCGGAGCAGTGAGCTTTCAAAACGCTATTGGAATTGGAACCCCTCATTCTAACGACCCTTACATGCCAACCGGTGTTACTTACATGCAAACCAGTAATGGAGGCGGATTAGACCACAGGGGGTTTATTGCCAAGTACAATCCCGCTAATGGCCGGTTAGTATTTTTCTGGTCGGATGTATCTAATTCTACCGGATTAATGGATGGATTTATCGCCAGTAGGATCAGTATACACTCTACTTCTGGAAATTTATATGTGTCAGGAAACCGCCAGAGTAAATTTCAGATCCTGGAATTTACTGATGTAGGAGTATTTGTAAGCAAAGTAGAAACCATTTCCGGGTATGGTACCATAGCTACCTCTGATCTACTTGGAGATAATCTATATATAGCCGGTACGAGCAGCGGATCCATCAATTTTAACACAGGTATCAGTCACACTTCCTCAAGCCCCTTCGAGTTTGTAGCTAAAATTGACTATAGCCTATTAACACCAGCCTTTGTAAAATCTACCAGTATAGCAACTTCTCCCGGAGATAATGCCCGTATATCTGATATTTTGGCAATACCTGGCACAGAGGAGATCTTTGTATTGGGCAACACAAAGGCTAACATAACACAATATAATAATGCAGCCATATCTTATACCAAACCAACTGGCGCAGGTTCTGCCATCTTCCTGTCTAAATACGATAAAGATCTGGATAATACTATATACACAACTAATGGCTGGCCCGCGCACTACACGGGTCCTACAACAAATACTCTAGCTGGAAGCCTTGATCTTGATGAGGAAAATTGTGGAGTGGTTTACTCTGGTAGCTACAGCACAGGTACTATCGATCTTGGATATGGTATACACGGCATTCCTACCAGCACTACCTGTGCTACGGCTGCTGACTTTTTTGTAGCCAGGGCTTTGCCTGTAGATGGTGCTGCTTATAAGACTTCACCCAATACTGGTGGTGATGAAGAACAGAGTGTTAATAGTGAATTGAGTATTTATCCTAATCCCGCTGGCTCAGAGTTTACAATATCCGGCTTATCAGCTACTGATGAAGTAGTATTAATTAACTCTTTTGGGCAAGCGGTAGATAATTATAGAGCGGTAAATAGAACCCTAACAATCAAAAGACATGGTCTGTCAAGTGGAGTTTACTTTCTAAAAATAACAGGACAAAGAGAAAATAAAACAATTAAACTAATCCTAAAATAACCATAATCATGAAGTACATATTATCAGTAATCGTCCTTTGTATTGGCCTGAATAATTTAAATGCCCAATGGTGTGAGCTTTATCCACCAAACCATTCACCAATAAAAGTTGCACCGGGAGAGGTAGCTTATCAAGAGCTAACGTTTGAAGTAATACAACCGAAATCATTTACCTTAAAAGAATTAGATTTTGGCAGTGATATCAGTTATGTGAACGTAGGAGTAATTGTTAACGGAAATTACCAATGGTTTAACAGTTCTAACTCTATTACTTTAAACCCTGGTAACTACAAAATGGCTGTAGTTACCGGGATTCGATCCGATATAACCTGTCCTTATGACGGAAGGGTCAAAATAAGTTTGGGCACTACTGATTCACAATATATCACAGCTTGCCAGGTAAATTTTAGTTATTGGGCCGATCCGCAAACCTGTGGTTGGGTTGATAATCGTGTCAATACTGATATTGCCACACCCTCCGGTGGCCCAACTTCCTATGACAGGCCTGTTAATAAAATGTACTATTCTAACAATAGATGGTACTATATGGCTGACTACGGAAGTATATTAGTGGGTAAAATCTATTACACTGGTACGGGTTCAAACTCCTGGGATAAAGGATGGCTAGATGCTTCAATGCCTGGTCTTGAAGACTTTTATATAGGAGCAAATGATTTTTGGGGCCTAACAGATGAACCTTCAGGAAATATATACCGGACTTATTGGAATGGACAACAGTGGACAACTATAAAGGCTCATCCAACAGCTCACTCCAGAGACTCCAGGCACACCACAGTTATTCCCAAGGGAAATCAACTCTTTTTTATTTCTGATGACAATCGAATCCATGTTCTTCAAGGCAATAATTTTCAGGATGAAATTATATTTAACAACTCTCTTATACCACTGGCTCGCAATAATTCACCTATAGCTGAATTAAACGGTGATATCTATTATATTGGTCAGGATGATCATATTTATTATCTAACCTGGTACGCTCCCTGGGGTTCTTGGGCTGCTTTTAGAGCTAATAACTACGCAGCCAAGGCAGGCGCACAAACTGAAATAATTGCTAGAGATGGTTACGTTTTTTATTGTGATGTTAATAGGAGAATTCGCGTTATTAGTGGCACTGCTGCTTCAAATCAAGGCTTACTAAATGCTGCTGCTCCCTTTGTAAATTTTAGTGGGCATTTTACTTATGCCGATGGCAAAATTGTTTACTACTCTGATTCTGATGCTATATGGATGTTGGTGAAAAATGGTTCAAATTGGAATTATTCAAAACTTCACCCTTGTATTGAAATGTCTTCCAGGTTCAGTTCAGCTGTAATTGATTTTAGGCCTGGTACCCCCATTTCTTACATAAACAATAAGGATCATAGTTTACATTATTTTTCATGGGTTAACTGCAAAAAATCCCCTTCGTTTGAAAATGATATTGAGTCACTTAGCCAACCTAGTAATCAACTGGAAATTTATCCCAACCCTGCCCAAACCAGAGTAACCGTTTCAGGAGTAGAAACAGGCGATGAAGTCGTTTTAATGAATGCCATGGGCCAAGTGGTAAGAACTATTTCAGCTCAGACTGAACAATTGAATATTGAAAGAAACGATCTGGCTTCCGGTGTGTACTTTTTAAAAATATCCGGATCTAAAGGCAATCGATTTATTCGTTTTGTATTCCATTGACTAAGCCCTTCCCTTGATTCCGTCAGCAAAAATGCTGATGTTAATGATTGTGCTAGTTGTCAGAACCGCTCTATGAGATTGAATATGCATGAGGTCGATCTTATAACATTGTCTTATGTTATTCTCTTGAGCAAAAAGAACAACTCTTTTACTTAAAAATGATCAATAGAGTGGCTTAACCGTTTAAAACAATTTTATTTGCAACTCCAATTCAGGGCTTAACAAGGTTTATGTCCTGCAGTGGCGATATTTAGGAGTGACCTTACAAAAAACTTAGACTAAGTTTTTTCGATTGATTTTCTCAGAGTGAAGTCTCACGCTTTAGCGTGGGGATTTTTAATTGTAAACTTTTAGGAGGAACTTTAGCTATTGGGAATTCCATTTAACAGAATACCATTATTAGGGATAATAATTTATTTTTAGGCGGCCTTAACCTACTGTAATGCGTATTCTGGCAATTGCCTTGTTTTTTCCTTCTATTGTGTTGTTGCTCTCTATTGTAGTGTCAGACATCAGAAAATACCGCAAAGGAGAAAGAGCAAAAACCTATTACCCCTACGAGTTTGCGGTATTACTATTTGGTATCCCAGCTTTATTAATAATGGGGTTTATCCTGTCAGGCTTTGACCTTAAGCTTGCAGGTTCAGAGCCGATGGTGCTCTTAATATTTTCGGTGTTGCTGGCTTTTCTTATATCCCTTTTCTGGTATGTTTATCTCAGCTGGCTCGATCTATACGAAAGGGAAAAGAAGATCTATATCATTATCACTTTTATTTTGGGTTGTGGGGCTACTTTTCTGGTCTTTCCTATCTCAGGCCTTATCAATAGCTGGGGTTTTGTTCTCAATGGCAATCCCAACAATGATTTCCTTTACAGTTTCATCGGAATAGGCCTGGTCGAGGAATTTGTAAAGCTGCTGCCGTTTCTCATTATGCTGCTTTTTTCCAAACAGGTAGATGAACCCTATGATTACGTTTTATATGCTTCAGTAAGTGCCCTGGGCTTTGCTTTTATAGAAAACACCATGTATTTGTATGAAACCAGGCTTACTGCTGTTTTTGCCCGTGCCCTGTATGCCAGTGTAGCCCATATGTTTTTTTCGTCCATTGTTGCTTACGGGCTTATCCGTATAAAAACGGTTAAAGGCAGGTTTAATGTATTTCACTTGGCAGGCTTGCTTTTACTGTCCGCACTGGCACATGGTTTTTACGATTTTTGGCTTATTAGCAGTATCAGGATAGATCTGTTTACTGCTTTGTTTTTCGTGGCCTCAATTCATACATGGGGAATCATGAAAAATAACCTCGTTAATATGTCTAATTTTTACAACCCCCGTCTTAAGTTAAATTCCCATTTTTTTCTTTACCGCCTCATAGGCCTGATGTTGATTGTGTGGTTAGTAGGTATAGTAGGTTATAACTTATTAAGTGGGGCAGAAGCAGCCAGGTCATTAATATCTAATCTCTCTCTGTATTATACCTTTATACTGATCTATATAACGGTTTCCTTCAGCAGCTTCAGGGTTATACCCGGTTTTATTGAGAGCATCTGGCTTCCGGTTGACCGTTTTATGCACCAGGGATCTACCATCATAATGCCTAAAGTTTTTAATCATGTCGATACCTACGGAAAAAGGTTTGAAGTAAAAGGCAAATTATTGATTGCCAAAGGAACTGATCGCAAGTGGGGCGACCTGCTCAGGGGCCGTAAGTTTCACTTCAGTAAGAGGGCAGCTATAGAAGGGGATAGTAACTGGTATATGTTTGGCTTTGGCGACCGGCAATTACTGTTGAAGCCAGTGAGCAATGAACGCAGATCAGCTTACAAGCATAAATTGCATATTATAATCGTAAAGGAAGAGTTTGAAGCCGACAAACAGGTGTTTTATGCCAATGAAGTTGAAAAACTGGCTTTGGCTTATGGCCAACTCACCGATGTTTAAAAGAGTAGCAGAAAATACGCTCAGGCTAAAGTTAACCACCGTAATTTCGCGGCTTTGAATTTCCTTAGCTATGGCCAAAAACTACAAAGCATCTCTTGGGTTTATCTTCGTTACCGTACTGATTGATATGATCGGTATAGGGATTATCATTCCCGTATTGCCTTCCCTGATAGAAAGCCTGATTGATGGCGGTTTAAGTGATGCTTCCCGCTATGGCGGCTGGTTGATGTTTTCCTATGCCTTTATGCAGTTCTTATTTGCGCCTTTGCTCGGCTCGCTCAGTGATAAATACGGGCGTAGACCTATTCTTTTGATGTCGCTTTTCGGGTTGGGAGTGGATTTTATCTTTCACGCCTATGCACCCACCATCGGTCTGTTATTTGTGGGCCGGCTACTAGCGGGTATGACCGGGGCCAGTTATACTGTGGCCTCGGCTTATATTGCTGATATTAGCACCCCGGATAAAAAGGCTCAGAACTTTGGTCTTATAGGTGCTGCTTTTGGCCTGGGCTTCATTATCGGGCCATCCATCGGTGGGATAGCCAGCGAATGGGGCATCAGGGCTCCTTTTTTTGTAGCAGCCGGTTTGAGCTTTCTCAATTTTTTGTACGGCCTCTTCATCTTACCGGAATCCCACAAAAAAGAAAACCGCAGGAATATAGAACTCAAAAGAGCCAATCCCTTTGGTTCCCTGTTACACCTCAGAAAGCACCCCTTTATTGCCGGTTTTATCATTTCCTTTTTTCTCATTTACATAGCGGGACAATCCGTACAATCAACCTGGTCTTTTTTCACGATGTACCGCTTTAACTGGGACGAAAAAATGGTGGGTTATTCCCTTACCCTGGTCGGTATAATAGTAGCGGCTGTACAAGCTGGACTGGTTAGGATTATTGTCAATAAAATAGGGGAGAAGCGCACTGTTTTACTGGGCATGAGCTTTTGGGTTACCGGACTGATCCTCTTTGCCTTGGCTACGGAAAGCTGGATGATGTTTGCCTTCATTTTGCCTTATTGTTTGGGCGGTATAGCAGGGCCAACCCTGCAAGGGATCATTTCCAATCAGGTAGCCGATTCCGAACAAGGAGAATTACAGGGAGCTTTAACCAGTATTATGAGCATTACGAATATTCTGGGGCCCTTGTTAATGACTTCTATTTTTTACGCCTTTACCCAGGATAATGCTCCCTTTGAGTTTCCGGGAGCAGCCTTTATGGCCGGGGCAATCGTTATGCTGGTCAGTTTATTGACCGTTATCAGACCTCTTAATAAAATAAGAGACAGTGCTGATGAAGCTGAATTAAAACGTCCGGCTGAAGTAAAGTGAGAGCATGTATATTGAACCGCTATCCTCTACAATGTCATTGACGCTGATATTACTTTGGATAAAGGTTCCTCTAATGGCAAAACCGTATTGGGAAGGTAACTGGTAGCCGATACCTGTTGAGGCAAAAAAACCGCTTCCCACGGTTATGGGATTATTACCCTGCTGGGCTTGAATATTGGTAAAAGTTGGCAGGTTAAAAGTACTACCGGCAATCTGAACTTTATTTTCCAATACTTCAATAAAGTTGAAGTCCACCCCCGCTTCAACAGGAATATAAAAGCTGCTCTCGTTTAAATAAAGGCGTTTACCACCTCCCAAAGCCAGGTGAGAACGCCTCTCTCGCCCATTGATATTAGCTCTTTCCAGATAAGGATCTGGAGTGTTATTTTGATTGACTCGCTGTACCCTTAAGGTAAATATGCCTGCGGCCGTTAAAGTAACATTGCGGAAGTAGAGTGATACATTCCAGTTTTGTCCGAAACGGTAAGCCATTTCCAGTTCAAAAGCGGCTACATTGTTGTAGGCCATATCCTGGGCATATTCTTCCAGTTCAAAATCATAACCGCCCAAAGCATCCCGTATACGGGGCTCGTCAAAACCTTGTAACAGTAACAGCAAACGGTTGTTGTCCTGCCCGTTATAGTAAGCTGCTGTAGCATCATCTGGCAGATAATAACCCACCCCAATGCCCAGAGTCCACTTCGAAGTATCCACAGAAGATTGTGCCGAGGCAACTGAAGCAAAGAGAAATAATACATACAGGCAAAAGAATTGCCTCATAATCTACTTAATCAGGAGTTTTTGTTTATACACGGTTTTCTGAGAGATAACCTGAACAATGTACAGGCCCAAAGGTAACTTTTCCAGGCTAATATTTTCATGCGGTTTAATCTGCTTCCTCATCACTTCAGCGCCATTCACCTGGTAGAAGACTAGCTGTGCTTCTTCTTCTATACCTTCAATGTATAAGAATTCATGGGCGGGGTTAGGATAAAGGTAAACAGCTTGCGCCCTTTGCTCTTCTATACCGATGAAAATACAACTCCGTTCTTTCCTTTTAAAAAACTCGTGAGCTGCTGCTAATGCAGGAATAAGACAAGCTGTATGGTTCAGATTGCCGGCAAAAACAGCCTTTACCGAATCAGCACCATTGGCCAGCATAGCAGCCTCGGCATCCAGGGCGTTGAAATAACTTACCTGCTCATCCTGAATACAATAATACATTTCCAGGGGAGCTTCAGGCTTCCAGTCAAAGTTATCGTTGGCTAGCAAAGCCTGCCATATCGGGTGTTTCTTTTGAATGGAATCAGCTTTAAAATTGGCAAGTACCGAATCCTCTATGAAGTCGGTGATAAGAGGTGTGAGCTGTGCATTTACAGAGTCCATAGGATAAGTACCGTTAAAATAAGGAGGTATGATCTGTTCATAGGGAGTTTTCAGAATATCAGAGTAGTTATTGAAGATATTGCCGTAAACGGTATTCAGGCCAAACAACAGATAACACAAATAGCCCGGATTAGAATAGGGGAGGCCTGATAACATAACGTCTTTCATGGCACCACTCAGATTATACGGCCCCGAAGCCGGTCCGGCCGCTATAATATTGAACTCATTCGTAAGACTGCTGTCCTCAATATATTTGAAGGTTGCCATGGCCGCATGCCCACCCTGGGAATAACCGGTAAGTAATACTTGTCCGCTCAGGTAAACAGATAGAGAATCCCTTACATACTCCCTGGCCGCCCGCATCATATCAATGGAAGCGGTGGCCTCCGTTTCAGCGTGTAGATAGGGGTGTAAAC
Organism: Owenweeksia sp.; assembly: GCA_028277105.1. Taxonomy (GTDB): domain Bacteria; phylum Bacteroidota; class Bacteroidia; order Flavobacteriales; family Schleiferiaceae; genus JANQHO01. The sequence continues at coordinate 17,472 of JANQHO010000080.1, forward strand.
CAGGGTTGTCTCCCAGGCCCAGATAATCCGGGCAAGCCACTATTCTTCCGGTACTGGCAAAAGATTGTCCTACTATCGCTTCAAAATTATCCCTGGAAGGCACATTTTCCTTCTCCAGCACCGTTCCGTGAGCATACAGCAGCAGTGATAAAGAATCGCAGGCTACAGACTTGGGTACCATTAAGGCCCCGCTGGCTACGGTGGGATTGCCGTTAACGTCCACAGTGTTATACGTAAGCTTATAAGTATCAACATCGTAAATCAAATCTGAAGTTAATGAGGGAGGGGCACCCGAAAAGATTAAAGAAAAAGCGAGAGTGCTGGCCTGTGAGGTAGATATTTTACTTGACGAGACGAGTACCTGCCCTTTCAGTAATACACTGGAAGCCAGGCAGCAGAGTAGCAGTCTTAATTTCATGATCTTATTTTGATCAAAGATAGGAATACTCTTTACTCCAAAAGAAGACAAAATATACCCCAATCGGTACTTATCAAAAAGTACAGCAATCAACTTTTAGTACAGTTTTTTTATTTAAAAGATCGGTCAATTAGAATGAGATGCAGATCGGGTCAGTTATGACCTATTACATTCATCCCAACGGCTGACTAGAGGCTAAATAGGCCTCTCTTCATTATAGATTAATGGCTCTCTCTATTGCCCGGCTATAGCCCGGTCTGGAATGATCCATTGAAAATCACTTAAAAGGTAATTCTCCAGGCAGGGAGATTGAGGAGTGAGCTTAGCCAACAGATCCTGGCAATTGGGGTTTTGATAACTGGCAGAATCTATACCGCTGCCACTGGGCCAGCCTGCCCGGCTGTGGCAGTTGTTGCAGTTGGTAGCCACAGGGTGGATAACCAGCTCAATATAAGGGTTCATGGCTACAGGCTGCTTACCGGTAGCGGGATCAACAATGCCATAAGCCGTTGTCATTTTGTAATGATCCCAGGGGCCCTGCGCCTGAGGCAGGCTCGGACGGTCGGTGGAATAAATACCCTGGTCAGGAGTATCAGACCACCACACACTTTGTAAAGCCCAGGTGGGGATCTCTTTGGTATTGATGTGCATGGCGATGGTGATAAGATAATCTCCCACGCCAAAAGGCTTATTATAGGCCCAATAGCTGGAAGCGTTCAGGATAGCCTTATCGGCATCCGTAAAGGAATCCCAATCTTGCTGACTTACTTTGTGATAATAGAAATCATTAATATCGTATACCGTTGCACTGGGAGCCGTAACGGGGTCTTTAGGAGTACCGTTGGCATTCAAAACACCGTATAGATAAGTTACTTCTGCCCTTTGTCCGGCTTTTTGCCCGGTGGGGTCTACCGCTACTATAGTATTCCATTCTTCATAGCCGGCATAGCCGCGGTAAGTGGGGGGGAAGTTATTGTTCCAAACAGGCAGGGCAGACAGCTGACCCTGTAAGACAGGCCAATACATATGTTTAGTTACTATGTATTCCTGGGGAGCACTCAATTCATGTACCTTATTATGGTAAAGTGTATTGAGTTTGTCCTGGGTGTAAACTTTGGAATCTCTGATCCAGTCAAATCCCTGTTGGCTCAATGATTCTGTAGGGATCATAATATCCCCGTTAAAGAGAAAATTAGGACCGATCTGGATATTGGTTTTAGTAGCTACCGAGGGATAGTCATTAATAACTGGCTGGGGAACATAGTAAATCGGCAAGGGCACCGTATCAATTATTGTAGAAGTATCATTAGCGAGAGAATTACTCAGCGAAATATTATTGACATTGGTTCTGATCAAAGAAATACTGCTGGAGTTACTGGCTCCCAATTTCCCTGAACTCCCGGAAGGTTGAAAAGCCCCATAGGTATTGGGCCAGGTATACCAAACAGGGCCGTTAGCACTGGTGGCGGGTTGCATAATACCGGCCCATAATTTCCAGCCGTGCTCTCTTATATAGGAAATACTGGCGTTTTGAACAGCCTGCATAAGAGCATTAGTATCCTGCAGGTAGCCGTAGCCATTAGGTTATAGGCTCATAGCTTACTGAAGCAGTTGTATCCTTATCAGTACCGTTACCTGAGTCTTTACCCTTGGGATTATTACAGGCCCAGGTAAGGCTCATAAAAAGAACAAAAATGTGGATAGGCTTCATGGTTTGGTTTTTAGTTGAGATTGGTAATGCAATTTACTCATATTAATGGGGGATATTAAGCGTATTAAGGTTGGCTTCAATACAGTATTTATACGTATGCATTTCTGTGATATAATAGAAATACCGGTAAGTATCGGATTATCGGTATTTAGAATATATTTATCGATGAACAAACCAATTAATCTTATACCATGGAAAACAACAATAATTACGATTTCAAAAAACAACAATCAAAGAACAGATTTCGACTGTCACTTTTGATTCTAGGCTGTTCCATTGCTGGTTTAGTGGTAGTGTCCTGGGCAATGCTTTGTTGTGATAAAGACAATGCCAATACTGTTTTTACAGCGTAGTAGGCCTGGTAGGCAGCTGGGTAGGAGCGGTGATAGCTTTCTATTACTCTAAGGACAATTTTGAAGCGGCTACGGAAAGCACTCAAAAATTAGTGGATAAAATAACCACTTCTGAAGAAAAACTGAAAAATACCCCTGCCTATATAGCTATGATTAAAAAGGCGGATATGAATTACTGGGCAATAGCCGATAATCAAGAAAAAACTACAAACCTGGAACAGTTGCTGGCAAAATTTAAAATGCATAACCGTTTACCAGTATTAGATGCTAAAAGCTTAGCCCCAAAATATATTATGCATAAAAGCATGATCCATCAATTTATTACAGAGCAGAATACGGGTGTAGATAATCTCAAGAAAGCTTCCGAAATAATGTTTAGTGAAATTATTAAGAGTGAAACTTATAAAAAGATATTTGAAGGTTTTGTTACCGTAAAACCCGATGATACTCTTGCCCTGGCCAAAGAAGAAATGGAGAGAGTTAAAGATGTAAATTGTGCTGACATTTTTGTAACTGCCGATGGTAAAAAAGATAGTGCAGTATTGGGCTGGATTACCAATGTTAATATTGCAGAGAAATCACGCGTTTGATTTTTAGATTAGAATATGTCACTTCAATAAAAAACCGCCCCATAACGGGGCGGTTTCCTCTTTAAAAAGACACTATGAACTGAATTACTCTTTGAATACTATCTTCTGGTATTCGTTGTTTTCTCCTGCCTTTATGGAAACATAATAAACACCCTGGGCTACTCCGGCTTTAGCGGCATTCCAGCTAACAGAGTGCTGGCCGCTTTCCAACTTGGAATTAATGAGGGTGCTGATCAGTTTACCGGTACCATCGTGTATACTTACTTCTACCTTACCGGTAGTAATAGTAGTAAACTCTATGGTGAGTTCTCCCGAAGTGGGGTTAGGATAAATGTTGAACCCAAAAGAGTTGGGATCCTCAACCTGGGAATTAAAGGCTGCTTTACCTTTTACCACTGTGGGCTCAAGTTCCGAACAAGGAGCGGGCTTACATTCGGTTACTATGATAGAGTCACAGACAGTTTCTGAGCAGATCCTGCCACTGTCGTCATTATACAATACCGTTACACATACACAATACACGCCATTGTGGGCATAAGTGTGGTTAGGAGAGGGGTTGCCCATATCGGTGTTACCGTCACCAAAATCCCACAGAAAATCGAATATGTCACACTCGGATTCAACTACCAGGTCAAACTGGATGTCGCAACCGGATAATTGATAATTAAAGAACATGGTATCAATAGGACATTCACAAGGTGGGCATTGATCGGGCACCTCTATTTCATAACATATGGTTTCCTCACAACATCTCCCTGTTTCAGGATCGAGAACGGTTACGGTAAGGCATACTTCGTAAACACCCGGATTGTCGTAATAGTGGAAGGGATCAGGTACGGAAGCATAAGTACTGTCGCCAAAATCCCATTTGTAACCAATGATTTCGCAATCAGAGTTAGAATTATTAATGAATTGTACTTCGCCACAATCGCCAATTTCAAAGAAAAAGTCGGGCTCTATTGTACAAGGGCAAGGTTCACAATCCTCTACCGGTACTTCCTGGCAAATCTCATAGCTACAGGTATCAATTCCGTTGGTTCCCGTAATGGTCATACAAACTACATAAACACCAGGCCCGGCATAAGTGTGCATGGGATTTTGAAGGTTTGAACCATTGCCGTCACCAAAATCCCAACTCCAACTTAAGATAGTGAGACAAGTATCGTAGATACTCTTGTCAATGAAATTCACTTTGCACTTATCTACAATGAAGTCAAAATTGGGCTCAATAACACATTCGCATTCAGGGCATTCAACCGTGATCTCCCTGCAGAATATATTCTCACAGGTATCGCCATCGGCTACGGCATAAGTCGTTAAACAGGCAAAATAAGTACCGCTGGTTGCATAAGTGTGGGTAGGGTTAGGTGAAGTAGAACCATTGCCATCGCCAAAATCCCATTCCCAGCCAATAATAGATCCACAAGGATCACCTAAGGAGCTTTGTTCGAAGAAATCAACTGTACAAAGGTTGGGCCTGAAGTTAAAGTCAGATATTACATTACAGGTACAGGTATCGCATTTTATCTGTACGGGGTAACAAATAGAATCTTCGCAACAGCCAATACTATCCCTGTATCCTATTATTTTAAGGCATACATCATAGGTGCCTTCAGCATTGTAGTTATGGGTTACATTGCTACCAAAACCTATATTGCCATCGCCAAAATCCCAGTAATAACCGAGTATATCCGTACAGAAAGAACTGGTAGATGTACTGCTGAAATTTACTTCTGTACACGTATCAGCTTCTGCAAAATTGAAATCGGGATTGAGTTCACACTGGCAAGGGCAATCTATCGTTACGGTTACTTCCCTGGTAACAGGTCCGCAATTAGCGGGGTCAAATATCTCAACTGTGTAAGTAGTGGTAGTAACAGGCGAAGCAACCGGATTGGGACAGTTGGTACAACTCAAACCGGTAGAAGGTGACCATTGATAGGAAGTTCCCCCGGTAGCTGTCAGTTGAACGCTATTAGGTGGGCATATGGTAGCATTAGGGGAAACAGTGTAATCAGCCGGGTTAATTTCCTGTATCACCACATTATCAATACGACCTGTAGCTTGCGGAGGCGTTCCTCCGGGACCAGCACTCATAAAGGGATAAAACCATATCTCCGTAAAGTTGGCCGAGGGAGAATAGGTTACGGATACATTCGTTAAAGACGTATACGGTGGCAATAGATCCTGAAAGATCTGTTCGGAGGTAGTAGGAGTAGGGAGAGGGGTTCCCACGATAGTTCCTGTATACGGATTCAAACCGGTGGCAGCCTGAACATTAAAGGTAGCGCCATTGGTCTTACCGTTAGTTATCAGATCAAAACATATCAAGTACTCCCTTCCGGCCCGGAAGTCGAAGCAGTTGAAAACACCTTCACCTATGCTGCTGTATGACCACATCCACATGCTGCGGGGTGGGGTAGCGGCAGTACTGGGGGTACCGTTGGAAACAAACCAGCCGGGCATATCCACGTTAATACCGGCATTTCCCGGACTTATGGCCCCGGGTGGTAACTCAAAATTACCGTTGACCAGAACAGAGGGTGGTGAAACACAAGTTTGACTGTAAGAGATCTGAAATGAAAAGAGTAGAGAAAAAAGTAAAAGAAAATTTTTAAAGTAAGGAAGAAATTTTATGTTATCCCTACATCGAAATAATTGTTTCATGATAAAGTTAATTTTAGTTAAAATAATTAATTAAAAACTATCATTAACTAGCTGAAACTGTGGTTAAGGCGGTTTAGCAAAAAGTCAGGCTTGCTAGTAATAAAAATAGTTGATCTGAGCATGTTACATAGGCATTTGATTTTGATGACACGTAAAAATAGGATAAATAATGTAATATAAAAATGACATATAAAAACAATTATTTATTAGTGTTAATAAAATGATTTATTTTCAATGATTTATGTTAATATAATATAAAACAAATTTTTTGAATTTAAAATAAAGTCTAAACATTAACTTTTTGAACAACTTTAATTTCAGTAACCAGAGTTAAACACAGGGGTAAATACATGGGGTTCTGTAGTGACTTAGGCTGGCCTGGCAGTGCATCCACTTCTATGGCTCACTGAAAAAGTGCAGAAACTCACTTAAACGCTACATTATTTTGAACAGTTCCAAATAAAGAGTATTTTAGTAGGCAACAATCAATATTAGAAACAACACGATGCAGATATTCAAATCCCTATTGTTCCTCTCAGCAGCTTCGTTGGTACTGGCTTCATGTAATAAGGACGACAACGATAATAATAATGATGATAACAACGATCTGAAAGCTTCAGTAAAAATAGAGCTGTCCCATAACTTTGAAGGTGAAAGCTTTGAACTCGATAAATATTACACTCTTGGTAATGGATCAAAAGTTAAGTTTACCACCGCCCAGTTTTATTTGAGCAATGTAGCTTTTATGGATGATGCAGATAATCGTACAAAGCTTGAGCCTCAATTTACTTTTGTAGAAAGTACTACTTCCGAGATTGATCTGGGAGAGGTTGATGCCGGGCATATGCATATGCTGATGTTGAATTTAGGAGTAGATGAAAAAACCAATACTACTGTTCTGCCCACAGATTTTGAAGATTTGAACGCTCCTCTCGCTCCGAAAACCAATAGTATGCACTGGAGCTGGAATTCAGGCTACATATTTTACAAGTTTGAGGGGGACGTTGACACAGACGGTGACGGTACGGACGATGACAGTTTTAAATATCACATTGGATTGAATGATAACCTGATCACAAAAAGCAAAATGGCCCATACTGATCTGGAAGCAGGCAAGTCTACCGACATAATGGTAAAAGTTGATTACGCAAAAATATTCAGCGGTCTCGATCTTTCTACCGAGTTGATCACCATGACGATGAACAACCCCGAACTGGCGACCAAGATCAAAACTAATTTTGAAGCAGCCGTTGAGATTGAAACACACGATCACAACTAAGAAGGTGGTATAAATAAATTGAAAAAGAATATTACAAACCCGGTATTGGTGATAGGCCTTACCGGGTTTCTTTTTACAGCTGTATTTTCCTGCCGTCAGGTAGGAAAACCAGCAGCAACAGAAATAAAAACAGACCTGCCGGATTACTTTCCTTCTTTACCTATCCCTGGAGATAATCCCCTGACAAGCGGTAAAATTGCCCTGGGCAAAAAGCTTTTTTTCGATCCCGTCCTGAGCCGCCACCGCGATCTTTCCTGTGCTTCCTGTCATCTTCCCCATCTTGCCTTTACCGATGGTCAGGTAAAAAGCATAAATGTAGGTGGTGTGCCTACCTTGCGAAATTCACCTTCTTTATTTAATGTAGCCTATCATCCCTACTATTTTATGGATGGGGGAAATCCTACCCTGGAAAGCCAGTTGATCTCTCCGATAGAAAACCCCCTGGAGATGGACCTGCCCTTTCCGGAGGCTATAGCCAGGGTGGCAGCCGATCCGGAATACATTCGTCTTTTTAAAGAAGTATTTGAGGCCAAGGTTTCTGCCTACACCCTTTCGCGAGCTATAGCGGCTTACGAGCGCAGTTTGTTGAGTTATAGCAGTTCTTTTGATCGTTTTTATTACCAGGGTGATGATGAGGCTATATCAGCTGATGCCAAAGCGGGATATAAGCTCTTCAGCAGTGAGAAGCTGGCTTGTAACTCCTGCCACAAAGGGGTACTTTTTACCGATTTTAAATTCAGGCATAACGGTTTAAAGGAAGATTACAGTAAAGACCCCGGCCGGGGGCGTATCACTCTGAAAAAGGAAGACGAAGGTAAATTTAAAACCCCCTCTTTGCGCAACGTGGCCCTTACGGCTCCTTTTATGCACGATGGCAGTCTGAAAAACCTGGAGGAAGTCATACGGCATTACGCAGCAGGAGGTAAGCAACACTTTAATAAAGACAGCCTGATCATGGGCTTTGAAATCACAGAAAAAGAGCAAAGGCAATTGATAGCGTTTTTAAACAGCCTTACGGATACTAATTCCTATAAACTTCATCAGTAATAAATGTGAAGATTTGTATAAATACTTCCAGGCATGAAAAGGATTGTTCTACTGTTTCTCGGAGCAACATTCTATAGTTTACAGGGCCAAAACCTGCAATGGGTTGCCGAAGCCAATCCTATCAGCCTTCAAACCAATGGCGTGGGCTATTCCGCAGATGGAAGCAAAGTAGTAAGCGGCACCAACTGCCATCCCGCTAATGTGAGGTTGTTTGATACCGGTTCTGGGACCTTGCTCTGGGATTATGAGGTACCCTCTTCTTTGTTTTGTGTGATGGGGGTAGGGATAAGTTCCAACGGGAAATACCTGGCTGCCATTGAGGAGTTTGGCAATTTGCTCATTTTTGATTATTCCACCAATCCTCCGGATTCGATCACTGCCATAAATATAGGCTCACCCTATGCTTTTTCCCTGGCTTTTTCTCCCGACTCTAAAAAGCTCATAGTTGGTGGTTCAGGCGGTAAAATGATCATTTGTGATGTAGTTAATGGTAAGGTACTCAATACTATTAATGCCCACGCCAGCTGGGTTACCACAGTGGCTTATGATCCCAATGGAGATTTTATAGTTACCGGTGGAAACGACAGCCGGATAAACATATGGGATACTACACGTACTCTCTTGCATACTTTAACGGGCCACATTGCCTATATTACAAAAGTGGTGATAAGTGCCGATGGTAAAAAGATCTACAGCTCCTCTAAGGATAAGACTATAAAGAAATGGGACGTTGAAAGTGGTAGTCTCGAGACTTCCCGGGTAGTTTCGCCTGATGAGGTCAATGCCCTGGACGTTTCTGCCAACCAGCATTACATCGTTACGACTTCCAACGACAATTTAATAAGCCTCTTTAACAGTGCCGATCTTTCACCGATAAACAGTTTCCCTAACGATACAGCCGGTGCGGGTATTAGCATTGCTTGTTCTCCTGTAAGCAACCAGATAGTAGTGGGAACTTTGTTGGGGAGAGTCGTAGCTTATTCACTGACCCCTCTTGTTTCTGTCAGTGAGCCGTTCAATCAAAAAACGAAGATTTTCCCCAATCCTTTTGTCACATCGCTCCGGTTAGAAGGCCTGGATGATAAAGCCAGTAAGCTTAAAATATTTGATTGGACAGGAAGGGAAGTACATAGCTTTGAAATATCAGAATCAGCAATGGGCCTCGATCTCAGGCATTTGAGTGCGGGAACTTATCTTATGACACTTTACGATGAAAAAGAAAGACCTCTTCAAAGCCAGAAGATCATTAAAGCTGAATAAAGAAGATTCAGCAGTATATTTGCAGGGATAGGATGTTAATAAGAAAGATAATACCGGTCTTTTTATGTGCTGTACTGATTTTTCCTTTGGGAATGAAAGTAAGTATTACAGCTAACTTCCTTATTAACCAGGATTTTATAGCGGCTAATCTATGTGAAAACCGCGATAAACCAGAGCTGCATTGCAACGGTAAGTGTGTGTTAATGCAAAAGCTGAACCTAAGCGAAGATAAGAGCCGGGAACCCGTTCGCATACCGGAGATGTTGCGTTTTGAAATATCCAGTTTTCTATATTCTGATTATCAGTTTAATCTGTCTTTGATCTCAGGGGAGAGTTTTACATCTGTTTTGCCATATTCGGATCGCTTTGTAAAAAGAATTTATCCTCACGACATTTTTCACCCTCCCCGTTTAGTCGTTTGAATTATCAATTCATTTTTTAGTAGCTCAAACAGAGCGCAAGATCCTGTAAAGGATTATTGTGGCTTTACGCCATACTCAAACATTAAAAACAATATTAAAATTACCGTAATGAAAAAGCTTAAAAATATTGGTTGGGCTTTATTTGCCTTTACCACCCTAACCCTTATGTCATGTAGTAAAGACGATGACAATGATTCCAATAACGACAATAATAAAAAGAGGGGAACCCTGGCCGTGCGTTTTGATAACGTGGTAGGTTCAGAAGACATGCAATTGGATTCAGCCGGCCATAATCACTATCACTATACCAATTCCAATGGTCAAACTTTTGGTTTGTCCCTTTTCGGTTATTATGTAAGTAAAATAAGGCTTACCGGGCCTGATGGTGCAGTGTTTGAGGACGAAATGAATGTCAGTCCCAATCCCGATGAAGTTAAGGGCTACTACCAGGTACTGGAAAGTGAAACCTCATCACAGATCATAAGTTTGCAGAACATTCCTACCGGGACGTACGACAATATCTCTTTTATTATCGGTGTTGAAGAAGACGGAGTACAGGAAGGAGCAGCCGGTGGTGTACTGGATCCGGCTAATGGGGCCTGGTTCTGGAATTGGAATGCCGGTTACATCGGCATAGCCATGGAGGGTAATGCCCCCGACTCACCCCAGGAATTTGTTGATTGGGGTGGAGGTTTTGTTACTCACGCCAATACATTTGCCATTCACGTAGGTGGCTGGAAAGATCTTCCGGCTGACTCTAACGGAGTACAGAATTTTGTGAATAATATCCGGACCATTGATCTCGATTTTACTTCACCTCTAAAGGTAGAGGAGGGTTTGAATCCCAGATTACACCTTAAGGTAGATGCCCTGGAATGGATGAAGGCCTCCAATCTGGATTTTGCCACAACGTATTCCGTGCATTCTCCCGGTGCAGGTAAAGCGTTTGCCGACCAGATGAACAGAATATTCAGTGTAGACCATGTTCATCAATAGGATAAATAGAGGACAGCTTATTACAGGCCTGGCATTGAGCTGGGCCTGTATCTTTGCTTTTATCTCTTGCCAAAAGAATGAAGCAGGCACGGAAATTCCACAGGATAAGACCTACACATTTCAGAGACCGGATAATTTTCCTCCTCCTACTTACACTTTTGAAAATAACCCTGTAACAGAAGAGGGTTTTAAGTTAGGGCGCAAGCTGTTTCACGATCCCATTCTTTCGAGAGACGGTTCGGTTTCCTGTAATAATTGCCATATACAGGCCGTTGCTTTTGCCGATGCCCAACAGCATCCCTTAAGTATTGGAGTAGACAATCGCATAGGAAAACGCAATGCACCACCTCTAACTAACCTGGCTTTTATGAAAGAATTTTTCTGGGATGGGGGAGTGACCCATCTGGATTTCACTTCTGTAAACGCAATTGAAGCCGATTTTGAACTGGATGAGAGCCTGGCCAATGTGGTCAGGAAACTAAACGGAAAGCCGGAATATCCACCTCTGTTCAAAGAAGCTTTTGGAATAGATTCCATTACCTCACCTTATCTATTACAAGCCTTGTCGCAATTTATGGTTTTGATGGTGTCATCTAATTCAAAATACGACAAATATGTAAGGGGAGAAGCAGGAGGGCAGCTCACAGCCAGAGAACTGGAAGGACGGCAGATATTTCAGTTGAAGTGTGGCAGTTGTCACTCGGGAGAATTGTTTTCTGATTTTAGCTATCGCAACAATGGTATTAATTCCGACTTCACCAACGATCTGGGAAGGGCCTTGATAACGGAACAGGAAAGTGATAATGGTAAGTTCCGGGTACCCAGCCTGCGCAATGTGGCGCGAACCAGTCCTTATATGCACAATGCAAAATTCTGGACCCTTAAAGAAGTACTGGACCATTATGACAACGGGGTAAAAGATTCACCGACTCTTGATCCATTACTCAAGAATAATAGCAAACCGGGCATAGAACTGACCGAAGAGGAAAAGGAAAAGATCATTGATTTTCTGCAAACACTTAGTGATTTTGAGTTTATAGCAGACAGTCGTTTCTTTCAGCAAGATTAATAGCAAACAGGCTGGTTTGCAGCCTGTTTATGTACCTTTCAAATTTTCTCCAAAAGTTCACATTAATCTAAATTAGAACACAATATTTTTTTAAGTTTCTGATTATCATGTTATTTGCGATTTAATTTAAAATTAATCTAAATAAACTTGGTTTTAATTTCATCCGGACTTAATTTTGCCCCGTCAAAATATTTTTAACGAGTCTTAATTAAAATTAAGTGAAAAAGATTCTTCTATTCAGTTTTACCCTCATCATCTCTAGCCTTTTTGCCCAAACTGGTCAGAAAAAAGAGGAGGGCTTCATTAAAGAAATGTGTGGTTGCTACAAAGTAGACTTTGAATACGCAGAAACCTTTTCTCCTGTTAAAGATTACGAATTTCACGATCGTTATTCCGCTCACGGTTTAGAGTGGATCTTTGTTGATGAGGAAGCTGATGGAAAAATTGTTATACAACACCTGTTGGTGATCAACGATTCTATCATTATAAAACACTGGCGCCAGGATTGGTTGTATGAAAATACCGACTTGTTAACATATCAACGAAATCTCGAATGGCAGAAAGATCAATTAAGCTCAACTGACGTTTCCGGTACCTGGACCCAAAAAGTTTATCAGGTAGATGATAGTCCTCGTTATCAGGGTTACGCCACCTGGGTAAATGTTGATGGTAAAAAATACTGGGAATCACAGGTGTATGCCCCGCTCCCACGCAGGGAATTCACCAAGCGCTCCGATTACAACGTTATGTTGCGCAATAATAAGCACAAGATCACCAATTTCGGTCATGTACATGAATTAGATAATGCCAAAGTGGTCCGTACTGAAGGAAAAGACAGTATCCTGGCATGGGAAAAGGGCATGAATACTTATACTAAGGTAGATGACAATAAATGCCAGCCTGCAATTAATTGGTGGAAGACCAACCGCCAGTATTGGGTAGATGTTCGTGCCACCTGGGAAGAGATTATTGCTTCCAACGATTACATCAATCTCAAGATCAAGGTAGATAACAAAAAGCTTTGGGAACATTTGTTTGCTCTCGGCAAAGAATATGCTCAGAAAGAAATATATAATTCTAAAAAGGCTAAAAAAGAGATCAAAGAAGCTATAGAGCCTTATCTTTCTCATAAACCTTCGCCCTGGACTACTGCTTCGGTAGGGAAGAAGCCTGAAGAATATTAATTATAATTAATCTGTAAATCAATACCCTTATGAATAGAATAATTACTACCCTGATTTTAGCCAGCTTTGTAACTATAGCCAAAGCACAGTTTTTTGATACCACCGGCATAGCCAACTGGCCTTTACTGACCAACTCCTACGATACCTGGATGCGCGGTGCTTTTGATTCCAATCGTGACCCAAACAACCAATCTGATTATGGTTGGGGGTTTTATGATATACAGACCCACTTTATTATGGGTGATAGTATTTATATCATCAAAACACAAGCCGGAAATTATAAGGCAATATCCGTTGATCAGTTGGCCTCTGGGGTTTATACTGTTTCTTACAGTGATCTGGATGGCAGCAATTATGTGACCAAAACCCTGGATCGTTCACCCTACGGCAGCAAGAACTTTTTCTACTATTCCATTGATCAGGATGTAGTTAAAGATTTCGAGCCGGCTACCGCTGGTTGGGATATAGTATTCACAAAATACTTGACCTTCATTCCTTTTTTTGGAGGCTACTATCCCGTAAGCGGAGCTCTCACTAACAGAGGAGTAGAGGTTTCACAGGTTGAGTTCAATCCCGGAGGTTCTTATTCCGTAAATGACACGGTGAACTTTCCTATGAGCGATAACATCTCTACTATTGGCTACGACTGGAAAGATGCCGGACCGGTTGGTATTGTTATTTACGATACTCTGGTTTATTACGTAAAAGACCAGAACGGTAACGTCAATGAATTGAAATTCACTGATTATAGTGGTTCTGCTACCGGAAAAATGGTATTCGAGGTAAATGGCCAGCCTGATTCTATAGTACTGGATTCGGGAAATGTTAGCCAGGTTTATTATTCTCTCCAGGCCGGTACAGAAATAATTAAAAATCAAGATAATGCCTGGGATGTTGCCCTTTTAGCCCAGGCTAGCTTCAGCGCTATTCCCGTTAGAATCAATGATGCGAACGGAGTGGAGCTTTACGTATATCCCAATGCCGATATAACTCAATGGAACAGTATAGGAATAGAAGAAAATACCGTAGATGTAGTATCCATTTACCCGAATCCGGCTAGTGATTTTATCAATATTGCTCTAAGGGCAGATATGAGAAATAATGTAACTGCTTCTCTCATCAACCAAAGCGGGCAAATTGTAAAAACAGAAGAAATATCCTTTGATTTAGGACTATCCGAAGCTTCCATGAGCCTTGATAATGTTGTACCGGGAGTTTATCTCTTGCAGCTTAGCAATTCAGAAATTAATGCTATCAGCAGAATAATTGTTACTCCCTGAAAATTTTTCAATTGATTATAGAGATATATTGATTGGGATTTAAGTCAGTTACAAGCAGGATGAATTAATCCTGCTTGTGTTTTTATTATCTATGAAACAGTGTGCCTTCATATTAATACTTTCTTTACCTCTCTTAGGCATTGCCCAGAAAACGATCAGGGTAGAAGTAAAAGATCAGCATACCGATCTACCAATAGCTGGAGCCCACCTCAGTATGTTTAGTGGTAATGACACACTTAAAGGAACCACCAGTCCTACCGGGAAAGCAGTTTTTAAAAACATTGAAAAAGGAAAGATACTCGTAACCCACATTTCTTATTTACCCGTTACCGTAGCGGTTAGGCCTTCCTCATCCAAAACAACCATTTATATGACGCCCAGCCGGGAAAATTTGGATGAGGTAGTGGTAACCGGACAAGCCAGGCCTATATTGGCCAGTAAGGCTATCAGGCAGATCAGGGTTATTGACCAGGCGCGTATAGAGCAACAAGCTGCTGTCAATTTACGGGACTTGCTCACTAATGATCTGAACTTTCAGGTAAGTGAAGATGCTATACTGGGCTCCCAGATCAGCCTACAGGGGTTGAGTAGCGCAAAAGTCAAGGTATTGATAGACGGAGTACCGGTAATCGGTCGTCTGGATGGCAATATTGATCTCAGCCAGATCAACCTGAACGACATTGAAAGGGTAGAGATCGTGGAAGGCCCTATGTCGGTACAATACGGAACCGATGCCGTGGCGGGTACTATAAATCTGATCTCCAAACGCAAAGCCACTTCCAAGCCAGAAGTAGGCTTAAATTCTTATTACGAAAGTGTGGGACGCTATAATTTTGACGGTACGATCGATTTCCCATTGGGTGAATTCAAAAGCCATATTTCCCTGGGCCGTAACTTTTTTGGTGGTTTTAACCCCTCGGAAGAAAGCCGTTCCATGCTATGGAACCCCAAGCTGCAATATTTCTCATCCTTTAGCCTGCAAAGGCGTTTCAATAAACTGATGCTGCGTTACCGCGGAGATTTTTTCGATGAAGAGATCCGCAACTTGGGGCCGGTTGAACGGATAACGGAAGAGCAGGGCGATAGCAATATATCCCAGGCCGTAGCACGTGATGATTATTATTACACCAGACGGTTTAATAACGCTCTTTATGGGGATTTTTATCCTA
>JANQHO010000126.1 GCA_028277105.1 Owenweeksia sp.
GGGTTTTGCTGAATTGCTGCCTGGCTTCTTCAGCATCAACCTCTACGTAATCAGCTATCCCCTTTACTAAAGCGTGTTCAATGCGTTTGTCAACTTCCCATTCCCGCCAAGTCAGGTCTTTTTCCCTGGATTTGGTTTCACCCTTAAAGCTTTCGGCAAATTCCATCAGCCGCTCGGTGGCATCATCCCTTTTGTCCAGCAAAACATCTTCTACCCGCTCTAGCAGGTCTTTGGGAATTTCCTCGTACACTTCCAGCACACCGGGATTGACTATTCCCATGTCCATTCCATGTTGAATGCCATGGTAAAGGAAAGCGGAATGCATGGCTTCCCGCACTGATTGGTTGCCCCTAAAGCTGAAAGAAACATTACTTACTCCTCCGCTTACTTTAGCTTCCGGCAAATTCTCTTTGATCCACTTGGTAGCTTTAAAAAAATCCACCGCATTTTGACGATGCTCCTCGATTCCGGTGGCTACCGGAAAAATATTGGGATCAAAAATGATGTCTTCCGGAGGAAATTCTACCTTTTCTACCAACAGATCATAGGATCTTTTGCAGATCTCAATCCGTCTTTCATAAGTGTCAGCCTGGCCTTCTTCATCAAAAGCCATAACTATTACCGCAGCCCCAAAACGCCTGATGATTTTAGCCTGGTATAAAAACTCCGCTTCTCCTGCTTTTAAGCTGATGGAATTGACTATGGCCTTACCCTGTACACACTTTAAACCGGCTTCAATAATTTTCCATTTAGAAGAGTCGATCATTACCGGAACCCGGGCTATATCCGGCTCGGCTGCAATAAGATTGAGGAATTTCACCATGGCTTCCACTCCGTCCAGCATGCCCTCATCCATATTCACATCAATGATCTGGGCACCGCCTTCCACCTGTTCCCTGGCCACTTCCAGAGCTTCATCGTATTTGTCTTCCTTGATCAACCGTAAAAACTTGCGCGATCCGGTTACATTAGTACGCTCCCCCACATTAACAAAATTGGAGGCCGGGCTGATCGTTAAAGGTTCTAATCCTGATAGTTTCATGTTTCTAGTCGACAGTTGACAGACCCCAGTAGACTGTCTATCTGTTTTATGTCATTTTTCTTTTATTGAATTTCTTAAACCCTGTGTTATTTTGACCACTTTTTCTGTTTGGGCATACAGTTTCTTAAAATCAGAATCACTTATCAATCCTCGCTTTTTGGCGATATGCAAACAAGCTATTACCTCAACCCCTGAGCCAATGGCATAGCCTAAAAAACTTCTAAACTGTTTATTAGACTGGCCAGTAGAACCTTCGGCTATATTCAGGGCTATTGAATCAACAGCTCTTTTAAGCTGAGAAGTCAAAACAAATCTTTCGTTCGAGGGAAACTCTTTAGTAAGCTTGTCTACTTCTACCGTTAAATCCAATGCTTTCTGCCAGGCAATCAATTCCTCAAACTTAAATCCCATGTTCAAACCGTTAACTGTGGACTATCCACTGTGTTCTGTGGACTGACTCTCGGTTTATATTGCTTCACCAACTCAGCAATAGCCTTTATATGCTCCGGATTTGTACCACAGCAGCCTCCTATTATATTAATCAAACCCAGGTCCAGATACTCCCTGATCTGTTCGGCCATCTGTTCAGGAGTCTGATCGTAATCGCCAAAAGCATTGGGTAAACCAGCATTGGGATGGGCACTAATCAAAAAAGAAGATTTTTGCGACAATACCTGCAGATAGGGCCTCAGTTGTTCTGCTCCTAAAGCACAATTGAGTCCAACTGAAAATAGTGGCGCATGTGAAATACTGATGAGGAAGGCCTCAGCTGTTTGCCCGCTTAAAGTACGGCCGCTGGCATCGGTAATAGTTCCCGAAACCATTACGGGAAGCTGCTGCCCTGTTTCGTCAAATATTTCCATAATAGCGTATAAAGCCGCCTTGGCATTTAGGGTGTCGAATACGGTTTCTACCATAAGAATATCCACTCCTCCTTTGATGAGGGCTAAGGCTTGCTCCCGGTAAGCGGATACCAGTTCATCAAAGCTCACCCCGCGATAACCGGGATTGTTGACATCGGGTGAAATACTGGCCGTTTTATTGGTAGGCCCGATAGAACCGGCTACAAAGCGGGGCTTATGCGGTTCCCGGGCCGTAAATTCATTAGCTACTTCTCTCGCTATCAGAGCCGAATGATAATTGAGTTCTTCCGCCATATCTTCCATGTAGTAGTCGGCCAGAGAGATGTGATTGGCATTAAAAGTATTCGTTTCGATAATATCAGCTCCCGCTTCAAAATATTGAGCGTGGATCTCTTTGATGATATGAGGTTGGGTAAGCGATAGCAGATCGTTGTTTCCCTTCAGGTCATAAGGGTAGTCAGCAAAACGCTCACCCCGGTAACCTTCTTCGGTCAGCTTATGGTTCTGGATCATGGTGCCCATGGCTCCGTCCAATACCAAAATGCGTTTTTTAGCTTCTTCCCGGAGGTTATAAACCTTCTTGTGTTTATCCGCCATTCGTGTCATAGTTTAAACGTTAAACCTATAACTTACCAGAATACTATTTTAAAAGGATTTGTTCTTGGAACTCACCTTATCTTTCCACATTTAGCGCGGTGGGAGGTAGCACCCGGCCAGCCCGGGTTGCTAAGACTTCAAAGGGCCCATTCCCTCAGTCTTTCTGGATAAGTCAGTGGCAAATGTAGCAGACAACATTCGAAAATACAAACCCCAGACACAAAGCCCGGGCTTTTAAAAATAAATATTTTAAAAACAGATATTTACAAAATTATTTTACGCTTTTTATCGATCAGATTTGGGCTTCTGATTTTTTTAGCTTTAGCTTTGCAAGCGTCAAATCACCCCGGTGAATTGCATTTATAAAGATGAGGTGAGAGACTCGGCTCTGCGACCCTCAGGCAACCTTCCTCAAAGGGGAAAAGGTGCCAAATCCGAACCAGCTATTTGGAAATATAAAAGCAGAAAAGCCATGAAAAATTCCAACGACAGTAGTTCAAAAACTTTTTCTTTAAACCCGTTAACATTTGCTTTAACGGGAAGTACTCCTGTTTTTTCCTGTCATATGATGTCTTGTTGTTACTGTTGCAACTGTTAGGCATCTATTCTGACTTCCGGATCATTTAAGGCTCAGATATAGGTGCTTCTTCCCCAGAGGCGCCCAGGGGAGGATCGTATCTGTTTTGCGCATATCCATTCATTTTTTTTAACTCAAATAATTTCTAAGATCATGTCACAACAATCAAATCCGAACTATGCGTTCGAAACACTGCAACTCCATGCCGGTCAACAGGCCGATCCCACAACCGGATCGCGGGCTGTTCCAATTTATCAAACGACCTCCTATGTTTTCAAGAATGCCCAACACGCTGCCAGCCTCTTTGGATTAAGAGAGTTTGGCAATATCTACACCCGTATTATGAACCCCACAACGGATGTTTTTGAACAGCGCATTGCAGCACTGGAAGGAGGTGTTGCTGCTTTAGCTGTCGCTTCGGGACAAGCCGCTCAATTTATCGCTCTTTCCAATATCCTGGAAGCAGGTGATAATTTTGTTAGTACTTCCCATCTCTATGGGGGTACGTATAATCAGTTTAAGGTTTCCCTGAAACGTTTAGGTATAGAAGCACGCTTCACCGATGGTGATGATGTGGATTTCTTTGCTGCTAAAATAGACGAACGCACCAAAGCCATCTATCTGGAAACTATTGGCAATCCCAGTTTTAATATCCCGGATTTTGAAGCTATAGCCCAGCTGGCCCGAAAAAGCAACATTCCCTTAATAGTAGACAATACTTTTGGTACAGCCGGCTATCTTTTCAGGCCATTGGAATACGGAGCTAATGTAGTGGTTGCTTCTGCCACCAAATGGATTGGTGGCCACGGTACTTCCATAGGAGGCATTATAGTAGACGGAGGAAACTTTAATTGGGGCAATGGTAAATTCCCACAGTTCAGCGAACCTAATGAAGCTTATCACGGTCTTAATTTTTGGGAAACTTTTGGCGAAAACAACCCACTCGGATTACCCAATATTGCTTTTGCCATAAGGGCACGGGTAGAGGGTTTACGCGATTTTGGCCCCGCCCTCAGCCCCTTTAATGCCTTTCAATTGATCCAGGGGGTAGAAACCCTATCCCTCAGGGTACAAAGAACTGTTGACAATGCCCTGGAGCTGGCCCAATGGCTGGAGCAGCATCCCGATGTCAGTTGGGTAAACTATCCCGGTTTGGAAAGCAGCCCCTATTATCAAAATGCTGTAAAATATCTGAAAAACGGCTTTGGCGGTGTGCTCAGTTTTAAATTGAAAGCAGGAGCCGAAGCAGCCGATGAGCTCATCAACAAGGTAGAACTGATTAGCCACCTAGCCAATGTAGGGGATGCTAAAACCCTGATCATTCATCCCAGCAGTACTACTCACGAACAACTATCAGTAGAGGAACAACAATCCTCAGGAGTAGTACCAGGCTTAATCCGCTTATCGGTGGGAATTGAAAATGTGGAAGACCTGAAAGCTGATCTCAGTCAGGCTTTGGCTAAACTCAATATTTCCGAAAAAGAATTTGACTATGGCCAAAATTGAGTTCAGGAAAGGCTCCCTCCAATTACAAAAACCTTTTAAGACTGAAGGGGGAGCCGTTCTTCCCCGTCTCAGTCTTACCTATCACACAGTGGGAAAACTGAATAACGAACGCGATAATGTCGTTTGGGTTTGCCATGCGCTGACAGCTAATTCCAACCCGGTAGACTGGTGGGCAGATCTTTTTGAAGAAGGAGAAATCTTTGATTCCCGTACTCAATTCCTGATCTGTGTCAATATTCCAGGTTCCTGTTACGGAAGCAGCGGTCCACTTGATAGCGATCCTCAGGGCAAGCCCTATTACCACAGTTTTCCGGTATTAACTATCCGTGATATAGTGAACAGTTTCAGGCTGTTGAAAGAACACCTTAGAATTAACCGGATAGATCTGTTGATCGGGGCCAGTATGGGAGGGCAGCAGGCTTTGGAGTGGGCCATCACTGCTCCAAATGAAATATATCGCCTGGTTCTTTTAGCTACCAATGCCAGGCACTCAGCCTGGGGTATAGCTTTTAATGAATCTCAAAGACTGGCTATTGAAAATGATCCCGGTTGGCAGGAAAATAAGCCCTCGGCTGGAATGGAGGGAATGAAAATTGCCCGCACCATAGCCTTACTCTCCTACCGCACTTATACTAGCTATGGCAATACCCAAAAGGATACTTTCAACTTTTCCGGCTTGAGAAAAGCGGCTGCTTATCAAAGGTATCAGGGTAAAAAATTAAGCCAACGCTTCAATGCTTTTAGCTATTACCGTTTAAGTCAGAGTATGGATAGCCACGATGTGGGAAGAGACCGCGGTGGTATACTAAAGGCATTGGCAAAAGTAACGGCTCAAACCCTGGTGATCTCACTGGAAAACGACCTTTTATTTCCCGAAAGAGAACAGAGGTTGCTGGCACAGTATATCCCTGAAGCCAGGCTGGAAAAAATAAGCTCTGATTACGGGCACGATGGATTTCTCATTGAGACTGATGCCATCAAAAAAGTTCTGCAAAAATTTTCACTTAAAAATCTTCAAAAAATAACGATATGAATTCTATTTCCTTAAAAGTGGGATTGATCGGCTTTGGAACCGTAGGTGAAGGCTTTTACCGCTTAATACAACGCCTTGATTATCCACATCTTCAAATCAAAAAAATTATAGTGAATGATCACAATAAGGAGAGAAGTTTGCCTTCCTCCAATTTTTCATTCAACACAGATAGTGTATTAAATGATCCTGAAATTGACCTGATCATTGAAGCTATTACCGACACCAACCAGGCTTTCCACATCTTGAAAAAAGCTTTGCGCAATGGCAAACACGTCATTACAGCCAGTAAAAAGATGGTAGCCTTATACTTATCAGAAATTATAGACCTGCAAAAAGAAACAGGGCAAAAAGTATTGTACGAGGCAGCAGTTTGTGGTGCCATACCCGTATTACAAAATCTGAACAATTATTTTTTCTACGATAAGATCAAGGCGGTAAAAGGAGTGTTTAATGGCACTGCCAATTTTATACTCACTCAACTCGAGGAAGGTTTTAGTTTTGAAAAAGCCCTGCATCAGGCACAGCAAAAAGGTTTGGCCGAAGCTGATCCCAGCAGCGATATTGACGGTTTTGATACTCAGTACAAATTGGTTATAGCCGCCTCACACCTTTTTGGAGAAATAGTTAAGCCCGAAAGTGTGCTGCGTTTCGGCATCAGGCAGCTCTTACCTCAAGACCAGCTCTTCAGTACTAAAAAGGGCTGGAAAATAAGGCTGATCGCTGAAGCCCGATTTGGCGATGTTCCTCTGGTGATGCCGGTTTTGGTAAGCCAGAATGAATACGCTTATAATTTGCAGGGCGAGGATAATTTTGTGGAGTTGGAATCAGAAAGCTCCGGCCTGCAGTATTTGCAGGGTAAAGGAGCAGGAGCCTTCCCTACAGCACAGGCTATATTAGGAGATGTGGAACAATTGCGCATGAAAGAGTTTTATCACTATAAAAATGGGGCCTCAACTGAGAGACAGAAAGAGGCGCAAAAAATTGAAGTCTACCTGCGTAGCCCCTCCAGTGATATCGGCCACTTTTTCAGTGAGGTTTACCACCGCGATTACGAAAGTGGTTATTACGTAACCCTGGGGAAGATCAAAGTACTCGATCTGAAAGGAATAGAGCCAGAAAAAATAGCTTTTATCGCTCGCCTGCCCAAACATGATCAAATACGGAATAAAGAGTCTAACGAGGCGCAACCAGGTGTTTTTTCTCCCGCATAAACTTATACTGTCTGGCACATCTATATTTTATTACTTTTGTCAGCGCTGTGGAAAAATTTGACTGATTGCAACCACCTGAAAAAATGCTAAAGCAGTGTTTCTTTAGTTTTGCTCAGCCACCCTGCTTTTTTGGAATATAAAAATCATTTAAATGACTTACCTGTTTACTTCTGAGTCCGTATCCGAAGGACATCCCGATAAAATATCCGATCAGATATCTGATGCTATTATCGATCATTTTCTGGCTTTTGATCCCGATTCTAAAGTTGCCTGTGAAACCCTGGTAACTACCGGACAGGTAGTACTGGCCGGAGAAGTCAAATCAGATGCCTATGTAGATGTACAAACCGTAGCTCGTGATGTGATCAGTAAGATCGGTTATACCAGGGGAGAATACATGTTCTCGGCTGACAGTTGCGGTATACTTTCAGCCTTACACGAACAATCGCCTGATATTAACCGTGGCGTAGACCGGGGTAAACCCGAAGAACAGGGGGCTGGAGACCAGGGAATGATGTTTGGCTACGCTACCAATGAAACGGAGAATTATATGCCTTTGGCCTTGGATCTCAGCCATAAGATCCTGATCGAATTAGCCGCTCTGCGAAAAGAGAACAAAGAGATCAGCTATTTGCGTCCCGATGCCAAAGCCCAGGTTACCATTGAATATTCGGATGACAATATACCCCAGAAGATTACAACTATAGTGATATCTACCCAGCACGATGAGTTTGCCAATGAAGCCATCATGCTGAAAAAGATCAAAGAGGATATCATAAACCTTCTTATTCCAAGGGTAAAAGCACAGTTGAAACCCGAATTACAAAAACTGTTTACCGAAGACATAACCTACCATATAAACCCCACCGGAAAATTTGTGATTGGTGGCCCTCACGGTGATGCAGGCCTTACCGGCCGTAAAATCATTGTGGATACTTACGGAGGCAAAGGTGCCCACGGAGGCGGGGCTTTTTCGGGTAAAGACCCCAGCAAGGTAGATCGCTCGGCAGCCTATGCCACCCGTCACATAGCCAAAAACATGGTGGCTGCAGGAGTGGCAGACCAAATACTGGTTCAGGTTTCCTATGCCATTGGGGTGGTAGAACCTATGGGCATTTTTGTGGATACCTATGGCACGGCCAAAGTAGATATGACAGACGGGGAAATTGCGGAAAAGATCAATGGGATTTTTGATATGCGTCCCGGTATTATTGAGCAGCGCCTCAAACTCAGAAATCCTATTTACAGCGAAACTTCAGCTTACGGGCACATGGGGAAAGAACCTGCGGTTCTTACTAAAACTTTCCACAGCAGCAATGGAAGATCCATTTCCAAAGAAGTGGAGCTCTTCACCTGGGAAAAACTGGATTATGTAGATCAGATCAGAGAGGCTTTCGGGCTTTAGTCCTGCGTTTCAATAAGAGATTTATAAGGGTTAAAGAGCCAGGCCTGATACCTCACGTTTCATAAGGGGGAGATGCCGGGTCTCCGCTATGCTACGCCCGGCATGAAATCCTGGAAAGAAGTAAAGAATTTGCTTAAATCTGACTATCCGCAACCAAAGATCACGGCTTTTCGTCAGATCTATAGCTTCGCTATCGCAAATTCAAATATTGTTAGCCAAACTTACATTACCACCTCCTGAGATGTTGGTTCGAATAGATTCAAATCAAAGTCATTGCGGGCTTGATCCGCGATCTCATACTTCATACCGAAGAGATACTGTAAGTATCCCCAAATCAGGAAAGCCCGAAAAGAGCAGCTCGATGGAAATTACCTGCAAACGGTCGACTGTGATCTGGCAGGCTTAATAGGCGGGAAACAAAATACCTATCTTTGTAAGAAGCCCGTTGATCAATAGAAGTATGACGACAAAACAACGTATCAACAAAATTCAGAGACTGATCAGTGCCGATCCCAATCTCCTGGAAAGAGTAGAACTTTTGATCGAGCACTACCAGCAGGAAGACAGCTCTTCTGCGCTCACCGATGAGCAGAAGGCAGAACTGGATGCCCGTAGGGAACGCCACCTGTCCGGAGAAAGTAAGTCCTACACCTGGAACGAAGTCAAGCAGGAATTGATCGACAAGTATGGTCTACCAGCTTGAATTAAAGCAAGAAGCCAAGCAAGATATCATTGACGACTTTTTGTGGTACGAATCCAAAAATGAAGGCCTCGGAGCGAGATTTGTACGGGAAGCAGAAATTGTTATCCAATATGTAGCCCAATATCCCCTCCATTTCCAGATTAAATACAAAAATTACCGGGAGGCATTGCTCAAAGATTTTCCTTACCTGGTGATCTTTGAAGTGTTTCAGCAAAAGGTAGTAGTGTATTCGGTGTTTCCGGCCAGGGATAACCCGGCTAAGAAATTAAAATAACCAGAAATACCCGGAAAGTCCGAAAAGAGTAGCTTGATGGAAACTACCGGCAAACTGTCGACTGTCAACTTTGGTCTGGCTTGCCCCCCTTCGGCCTATCGTACACTCTGCTGCTCAACAGAACCATTCAGGATAACAATCCTTCAGACTTCGGACTTCACGACAAATAGCTCCATCCTGTCACTGCCAAAAGGCTAATCGCATTAATCTTCTTTTTCCAACTCGAACAAGCTTTCTACCGGAATTTCAAAAACCTGGGCTAGCTTTAAAGCCAGCACTGTAGACGGCACGTATTTCCCAGCTTCTATAGCATTGATGGTTTGCCGGCTAACCCCAATTTTTTCGGCTAACTGAGCCTGGGTAAGATTACTACGGGCGCGTTCTATTTTTAAGCTATTCTTCAACTTATTTCAACTTATTTAATTGCCGATGGAAGCGTATAACAAAGAATATGAGAACCGAATACATGCTGAAGATCATAAAAAAGAAGAAATTCAAATCATAGAGAAATATTATAGCAAATGCCATGAGTAAGCAGTTGACAAAAGTAGCCCACAACAGTGATTCTAACCTGACTTTCATGATCAGTTCATCTTCATTTTGATGCCGGGTAAAGGTCAGTAAAACCAGACCTAACAGCAACCCCAGGCCGATCAGCTCATCCGCTATGTTATTCTCTATTATATCCACTAATTTAAAAGTACTTGTGCCTTTGGATTCGTCACCTTTCAATTCATATGGTTTTTCGAAAAAGCTGAGTACAGGTACATCCAAAAAGTCTGGCTCAAATGACATGAATAACCAAATAACACCGAGTATAAAACAAGGAATGGTCAGTACCCATCCCCAAATCTTAAATTTATGAGGCAATAAAAAGCGTGTTTCCATTTTAAGTATTTTTTTCAAATGTAAAGAAAACTTGACTTATTGTCAATTTTATTTTACAAAAGCACCTACCATTAAACTTACTTTTGCATAAAAAACCCGGACACTTCTCCGGGCTTCTAACATTGTGAAAAAGAAAAGCTACTACTTGCTTATCATCAATTGATGTCTGTGAACAAAACCATCGCCTTCTTCAATACTCAGTATATAGATACCATTGGGTAAACCGGGCAGTTTTATAATTCCATCGCCTTCTTCTATTTTTCCTCTAACGGAGCTACTTACATTCAAGCTATAGATCTCCCAATGAGCCTGACCGGTTAAACCTTTAACATTAATGAAGTTAGAAGCTGGGTTGGGATATATTTCAACAGCCGTTAATAAATCCTCTTTCTCACCAACTGTAGGACCTGATACCTTGAGAATAAAACCGGAGTTTGTTTTGTAAAGAACATTGTTCAGGCTGTCCAATCCGGCCATATCACAGTATTTATCTGTGCAGTAATCTCCATTTGTTACATTATAATAAGTTACCGTAAGACAAATAGTATAGGCCCCAAAATGAGCATAAGAATGAGTTGGAAAAGCCTGGCTGGAAGTATCACCATCGCCAAATTCCCAGCCGTAAGTAACTGTATAATTAGGATCGTTATGAGCAGGAGTAGAAGTATTGATAATATACAAGATACCATTACCCGAATTTACCGTATCTATACTGTACTCAGCATGGCAAAATGGTGTAATAGGTGGTCTGGCATTTATAATGTATCCTGCAAAGTCATAACAAAGTGTATCGGCAGTAATGCTATCTAAAGCCATGATCGATAATGATGCCCAATATCTCCCATGTTGGGAATAGGTATGAGAAGGATTTACTGCTGTTGAAGTAATTCCGTCCCCAAAAGACCACTCATAGCTAATTAAATATTGGGGGCCAGGGGAAATTTGATAATGACTAAGATTGTTAAAGTCAACCTTTAAATAATTAGTTGAATCAACAGTCCAGCTAAAATCAGCAAAACAACTATCTACCCATGTTCTAACATTCATAGTATAAGAATCATATAAAAGAGTATCAGTTGTAGAATTTTCTACATAATAAGCTTTAAGATTCACTGGATAGACAGTTCCTCTGAAAGCATAATTATGGGTAGGGTTAATTGCATTAGAAGTATTGCCATCGCCAAAATCCCACTCGTAATAGGCTGTATAAGGGACCGTAAGATTGTTGACACTTGTGTTCTGAAAGTTTACAGTTGTGGGAGTGAGGACAGAAGTAGTGTAGGTAAAAGCAGCATCACATTTATTATTCCCCGTTATGGTAATAGTTTTACTGACAGAATCAGTACATACAATAGCATTCGTATTGGTATCTACAGCACTTACTATAAGTTTAGCGTTCCAGGTACCTGTGGTTCCATAATCATGGATAATACCCAAAGGTTGCCCTGTACCTGTGCTAAGCCAATAATTTAGAATTGTACCATCGCCAAGGTCTAAGTTGAAATGATATGCGCCTACTCCTGTAACCGATGATATATTTTGAAACACTATCTTTTGATTGTTATCCGGGCTGGGACTGAATGTAAAATCAGCATTGCAACTTAGCTGGGAGTAAGCCATTGAACCTGACAAGGCAGCTACAATTAATAAACAAATTTTTCTCATAATCTATAGGTATTTGCGTTATGCTTATACTCTCTAAGACCTCTTTAAAACTCGTAGCGCTGCATCAGATAGTATTTTTAATCTGTGCTCCCTCAGAAAATCCAGATCAGGGACTTAGAAGCAGATGATGTGATCACCTTACCTGATTAACTCACTCTGGAAATACTATTCCGTAGATTATAGTAGATCAACTTCAGAATATAAAAGTTATATCCTGGCTAAGCCGGTAAACACGGGAAGACAACATTTCGGTCCTGGGGCTATCTATCAACTAATAAATTAGGATTGACTGCTACAAACTATGCACCGGGTTGAGCTTGTACATCCAGCCGTAAGGATCTTCCACCTCCCCGTAGCGAATATCGTTCAGGGCTTTTTTGATCCTGGCGGCATATCCATCTGTTGGAGTGGCCAGCTCATAGTCTTTGCCCCGGTAACCGATAGAGGATATAGGGCTTACTACAGCAGCAGTTCCCATTCCAAAAGCTTCTTTGAGCCTTCCTTCTTCAGCTGCTTGTATTACCTCGGTAATTTTTATTCTGCGCTCTTCTACTTTCAGGATGTTGTTATCGCGCAAAAGCGTTAAGATACTGTCGCGGGTAATACCGGCCAGAATGCGATCGCTTAGTGGAGGTGTAAAAAAAGTATCGTCTATCACAAAACCGATATTCATGGTACCAGACTCTTCCACCAGTTCGTGATTCCAATGGTCGGTCCAGATGATTTGGGTATAACCTTCCTTGCGGGCCTCATTGGTAGGGTAAAAAGCCGCTCCATAATTGCCGGCACATTTGGTGGAACCTACCCCCCCGCTTACACTGCGGGTATAGGTTTCTTCTACTTTAACTTTTACATTACCGGCATAGTACGGCCCTACCGGTGAGGTGATGATACAAAATATATATTCTTCAGAGGGCCGGGCCGCTACAAATTCTGAGCTCCCAAACATAAAGGGACGCAGGTAGAGGGAAAAACCATCCTTTTGCGAAACCCATTGCTGGTCTACTTTTACCAGCTCTTCAATAGCTTCTACAAACCATTCTTCTGGGAACTCTGGCATCATCATTCTGCGGGCCGAATGGTTCAAGCGCTTCGCATTCATCTCTGGACGGAATACGGCAATGCTGCCATCCTTCATATAATAAGCCTTCTGCCCTTCAAATATAGCCTGGCCATAGTGCAAGGTATGTAGCGCAGGAGTGAGATTCAAAGGGCCAAAAGGTTTGATTTCAGGCTCCTGCCATTGGCCATCTTTATATTGGCACAAATACATATGATCGCTGAAAAGCGTACCAAAGGAAAGGTTATCAAAATTTACTTGATCAATGTTAGAATGGGAGGCCTTTGTGATTTTCATATTTTATATTTTCAGATCTTATGGTTGAGCAGGCAACGACATATGGATTCCTTATATTTGAACCCATAATTTACTGATTTAAAATGAAAAAAGCTGCCTTTTTACTAATGAGCGCTTGGCTGGTAAGCGCGTGCAATAATACTACAAACCAGCTTGATGAAAAAACTGATCCAGCTGAAGAAGTTCAAGCCATTGATTATCAAATTTATGGAGATACCATTTCTCCTGAAGGGGCCATTCCTGCTAATGAGCTTTATGCCATGATGGAGGGAAGAGATTCTTTGCCCCTTAAGGTGGAAGGTAATATCAATGCCGCCTGCCAGGTAAAAGGCTGCTGGATGAAAATGGACGTGGGCAACGGGCGCGAAATGCATATAACCTTTAAAGACTACGGCTTTTTTGTCCCTAAGAATTCGGCCGGGAAATCTGCTATTCTGGAAGGTTATGCAACCATTGATACCATGGATGTAGCTTACCTGAAGCATCTGGCTGAAGATGCGGGGAAATCGGAAGAGGAAATAGCGGCCATTACCGAACCGGAAATAAGTCTTACTTACGTGGCCTCCGGAGTCATAATGAAATAGTATTATGCTCAAGAAATTGATCATAATGGGATGCCTCGCTGGGGCATCCTTTTTTATAGCCTGTAATAACCAGCAAAAGCAAACGGAAAATACTGCTGAAGAGCCTGATATGTACGAAGCTTCCGAGTTGGCGATCTTAATGCGTAATATGTATAAGGGCAATCTCGAGATAAGAAAACAGATCATGGCCGGGGAATTGCCAGATGATTTCCCCCAGGAGTTTTATAAGATCCATACTGCCAAAGCCACCAAACCGGAAGATATTAATGAAACCTACAAAGCACTGGCCGATCAGTACCTCCAGAACATGGAACGCATTGCCAGGGCTGGAAACCAACAAGAAGCTAAAATTGCCTACAACGATATGGTAATGACCTGTGCCAGTTGTCACCAGATCTATTGCCAGGGTCCTTTGCCCAAGATCCGCAAAATGAAAATAAAGATGGATGAATAGAAAGCTCGTGAAAACCAAAGACGAGAGCTATACTCTATATGTACCCGAACTTGATGAACATTACCATTCAATCCACGGAGCCCTGCAGGAATCCCGCCATGTGTTTATCAATGCCGGGCTTTTCTATTTAGTAGAAAAACAAAAAGATATATCCCTACTCGAAGTGGGTTTTGGAACCGGCCTCAATGCCTTCCTTACAAGGGTAGAGGCTGAAAGGCGACAGCTAAGCATAAAGTATTGCGGGCTGGAAAAATACCCGTTAACCCAGGAAGAATATAGCAAGCTACACTATTATAAAAATATAGGCTATCCCGGAGCACAGCAAAGTTTTGAGCAATTGCATAAAAGCTCCTGGGACGAAACTCAAATGTTATCAGATCACTTCATATTCACTAAATTAAAGATCGATTTCAGGCAATTTGAATCACCAGAACAGTTTGACCTGATCTACTTCGATGCCTTTGCTCCTTCTGCTCAGGCCGACTTGTGGACAGCTGAAGTTTTCAGCAATATGTACAATAGCCTGAAAACAAATGGTATACTTGTTACCTATTGCGTTAAAGGAGACGTGAGAAGAGCTATGCGATCTGTTGGTTTCAGGGTTGAAAAGTTACCCGGCCCACCTGGTAAAAGAGAAATGCTTCGTGCTTATAAAAAATAACAATCTTTCCAAAAAATATACTTTTTATACAGCTTATACATTATCTGTTTCTAGAGCCTTTGATCCCATCATAAATACTATCACTTGAACATCCATACTATCACTATTCGCGTTTACGGCCTGCTCATCCACCATGGAAAAATTCTGCTTTCGCGGGAGAGGATAAAAGGCAACATATACACTAAATTCCCCGGGGGTGGCTTAGAGTTGGGCGAAGGGGTTATTGACTGCCTGAAGAGAGAATTTAAGGAAGAAGCCGGTATAGAATTGAATGATGCCCGTCATTTCTATACTACCGAAGACTTCATTCCCTCTGCCTTTGATGCTTCGGTACAAGTATTGAGCTTATATTATAAAGTAGGCAGCCCGCAAAAGGATAATATTGCCATAGCAGATCCTGATAACCTTTCTGTAGGTGGGACACACGAGCAAGTTCTTTACTGGTGCGAACTGGATAGACTAAATGAAGAGGAAATTGAACTCCCTGTTGATAAAATAGTGGTCCGTAAGCTTATAAAAGCAGAATAGTTATACTAGCAAGCTGTTTTAGGACAAATTGTAGTCAGGAGTCAATGCCCACCAACCCCTGGGTTCCAAATCAATATGTAATCTATTATAGCATAGCTTAGGCTTCTTAAAAGAATACCTTTTCATCCCATCACCCTCTTAGTCAATATCTTATTTTTTCACTTTTTCCCATCATCCTTTTACTTGAAGATGTAGTAGTCTAAAAGTACAGGTAAGAACCTGTTATACTTTATAATAAGATAGGCCCGGACAACAGATTTTGATAACAAATACCTATAACATATTTGTTATATATTTGTCGCATGACTTTTAACCTCAGATCACAGCAAATCATTAAAAATCTCGTTGGCCTGAATATCGAGCGCTTCGATAACAGATTTAACGTAAATGACAGAGGTATTTTGCCTTCCATTTTCAATGCGGGCAACCTGAACCTGAGAAACTCCGATCTTCTCGGCAAGCTCTTCTTGGGTCATATTTTTCGACTTTCGTATTTGACGAAGTTTATCGCCAAACCGAACTAAAAACTCACGGTCTTGATTTATAAGCACATAACAAATTTGTTATTAAAACACGCATATCCTTATAACGAATCTGTTATATTAAAGATAATACCTTATTCCTCAAGTCTTTATGATTCTTTACAATAACGACCCAGATATTGCAAAGCGTTTCGAAGGCCTTTTCAGGACACTTTTTAATAACTGTAAAAAGGCCAGTGACCCCTGGGGTTATGCCAGTAAAGAGTTCTACGATACCTTCCTTTCGCCCGTTCCAAAGCCAATTGGGAAGAAAGCCCTGCAGATCATCCTGGTAAAAATGATCTCGGACTACCCTAGATCTTATCACATAAAAAGATTGATACAAATTGAGAACAAATTATGGGATATTGAAAGTGAAGAAGAAATTAGGGATTTACTGGTGGAATCCATAAAAATCCTGAAAGAATTAAAAGATGAAGAATCATTTTTTAAAATGATTATTGGCCACAAACAAAAAAAATAGAATATTCTTTTCCAGCATTCATTATCAGACACAAAAACTATAATTTTTATTTCACATTAGTTACTGTTTTTGCTTTAGCCACCAGGCCAGGCCGTAAGTGGTAAAAAAAGAAAAACTACTATACATAACTGCTATTAAAGACATTTCAGAACTACTGAGTATTTGTGTAGCTATAAAAATGGCCAGTGCGCTGTTTTGTAACCCCATTTCTATACCTATGGTATATTGCCCTCGGTGATTGATCCCCAGCTTGCCGGAAACCCAATAGCCGATAAGAATTGTAAGAAGGTTTAAGACCAGGGCAGGAAAAAACAGATAATATTTTTTAAGCAGCTCACTACTTTGACCGTTTCCACCTTGAAAAAAAATAACCCAGGTAAAAACCAACAGTAAAATAGCAGGCAAGATATAACGTACCGGCTTGTGCAGTCTTTGGGTAAATTCGTCACTGGTCAATTCATTGAGCACAACTCCCATTGCCACCGGCAACACTACGGTCAGTCCAATCTCTTTAAAAGTATCCCAGAAAGAAAGTTCTACAGTATTACCTTGTCCCAGAAAAAGGCCGGTAGCGGCATTTATAATTATCGGGATAGTAAAAAGGATCAAAAAGCTATTAAAAGAGGTCATGGATACAGATAGGGCCACTCTGCCCTTTAACATATGGGTAACCAGATTAGAAGCCGTTCCACCAGGACAAGCGGCAATTAATAACAGCCCCACTTTATACACTGGCTCCATGGGCCAGGCCAACACCAGAACAAAAGCCACTAAGGGCAATAAAACCAACTGGCAGAACAATCCCACCAATACCGCCTTGGGCTGTACAAATACCCGTTTGAAATCTTTATATTCCAACTTGAGGCCAATTCCGAACATAATGATGGCTATGGCTACGGGCATTAATAAGCCAGATGAATCTTGCATACCGTTTTTACAGGATCAGGAACTTAAGCTTAATATTGCTGTTAACACCCAAAACTAAGTGAATGAACATCCTCATTTCAGGTGGAACAGGATCGATCGGAGCGGCTATATCAGAACAATTGATCGACAAAGGTTACCAATTGCGCTATCTAAGCCGGAAACCGGCCGCTAATAAACTGAATATTCCCGAATATTTCTGGGATCCCGATAAAGGTAAAATAGATGAGGCTTCCCTCGAAAATGCAGATGCTATCATCAACCTGTCCGGAGCCCCTATTAACAAACGGTGGACCCCAGCCTACAAAAATGAGATTCTCCGCAGCCGGGTTGATGGAACCCGCCTTCTATTTGAAAAAGCGCATAACCTGTCCCTTAAATTAAAAACTTTCATATCAGCTTCAGCCGTTGGTTATTATCCTAACGATCTTCATAGAGAATTTACCGAAGAAGATACTCCGGGTACTGACTTTCTCTCCCTGATATGCCAAAATTGGGAACAGCAAGCGCTGAATTTTGAGAACCTGGGCATTAGAACTGTCTGCCTGAGGATAGGCATTGTATTGAGTAAAAAAGGAGGGGCTCTGCAACCTATCGCTCAAACGGCTAAATTAGGCCTGGGAGCAGCCCTGGGGAATGGTAAACAGTGGATGCCATGGATCCATATCAACGACTTGGCCAATATGTTTGTATACGCTCTGGAAAACGAAAAACTAAATGGGATTTACAATGCCGTGGGGCCGTATAATGTTACAAATAAGGATCTGACCGGACTGACTGCCAAAACCTTAAGAAAACCCTTCTTTATGCCCAATATCCCTGCTTTTGTCTTAAAAGCTGTTATGGGCGAAATGGCCTCTATAGCGTTGGCCAGTA
>JANQHO010000030.1 GCA_028277105.1 Owenweeksia sp.
GAACTCCTGGCAGGTGTACGATCGGCCAGCTTAACCATTTCCAGCAATGCCGGGACTTTTGCCCAAAGCTATGCCCTGGACGTGACCCTTACGGGCAAGCCCATAGATGTATCGGCTTTTATGCCAGGGATCTATACCCTGACCCTCAGGGCTGACGGAATTGCCCGCGAAAGCAGTATCCTGGTGATCCAATAAAGTATCCCGGGCTTTGTCATTCAAAAAACCGCTAACTTTGATAGAATAGTCATGATAAACCGAATAGTAAATCTATCTACAAGAACGCTACTGTTGTGGCTGCTTCTTGCTTCAGTGGCCCACGGCCAAAGCAGGGTGCCTTCCTCCTGTGTGGCTGGTGACAGTGTCCTGAAGCTCTACAACGATGATGCCGACCGCATGGCCATCCGCTATGCCTTTGATCAACCAACGGCCTGGACGGACAGTACCACCATCAATCCCGCCATTAAAGACACTTTGCTCAAGGCCTTGATGGCCGTTTACAACGCTACCGTTTTGCCCGCAAGGGATTCCGTGGTTTCCATGGCCAAGATTCATATATCATCATACTTCAGCCTGACCGATTTTTATGTTTGTGCGGATACCAACCTCCTTTGGGTGAAGGAACTGGCCCAGGGAAAGCTGGTGACCGGTTCCCACAAAGTGGACAGTTTGATCTCCCGCTACGGTATGACTTTGGAATGGACCTCCCTTCTTTCCAGCGGTTCACGATGCTTCAAATTTAAGACGGCCGCGAATTACAACCTCTACGCCCTTACCGATGTGTTTGATTCCCTGCCTGGTGTGGTGGACGCTTCGGTAGAACACCCGGCCGGGGTTGATAAAGCCGATATCGAGGCTAAGATGAACAGTGGATACATAGAGCTCACCTATTCCTACGGTTGGGGAGACTGTATTTTAGGGTGCATATACCGCAGGTACTGGGTGTTCCGGGTTTATCCCGGCTGTGAAGTGGCCTACCTGGGCAGCTATGGCGATCCGGCCCCTGACTTCATGGGGCTTGAAGAAAGGGGGAACGCTAAAATTACCGCTAGCCCCAACCCTTTTAACGAACTTATACTGATCCGGGGGGAGTGGAAAAGACTGGAATACGAATTGTTCAACAGTGCCGGAATGCGAATACAGAGGGGTTCACTTCAGAACGGAGAGATACCGGTAAACGCCAACCTCCCCCGCGGCATTTACCATTTGGTCTTAAAAACCGAAAGGCAACAACCCCATGTCCATAAGCTTCTGAAACAATAGGATTTCTTTAGATCTGTAAAAAGAAAACCGCATTAAGCCCGGCCCTTATCGTTTGGGGGATCAGACGGGTTTTTGGTTTTCAGGGATAGTTGGTATCTGCCTTATGCTCTTCCAGGGAATTGAATTCCAGAAAGGCACAATCGCTCACAGCCGTAAGCGTATGAAGCAGCCGGGGGCAGATCTCTATGACAGCCGGAGCTTTGAGGTTTTGAATTTGCTCATCTCCTGTATCCAGGTCTTTGGCATACAGCTTTATCTCACCGGAGGTCAACAGGAGTATCTCCGGATTCTTTGCACCTGACTTTCCTTCGTGCCAATGATTACCGCTCACACTGCCTTTGTTGCGGTACGACAGCAAAAAACCTTTGCGTGGCCGGGTAAAAAACTCATAGCTCTCGCCCCGTTCATCGCCCATAAACTGAGTGGGGGAGGTAATCTTTAGTTTATCCATATTAAATGAAAAAAGGCCGGATAAACCGGCCCTGGTTTTTCTACTGTTTATTGATCTTCTCTGTGAAATACAGCTTGTTGTCACTAAAGACTCTCACCGTATAAATCCCATTGGCCAGATCTGAAAGGTCAATTTCTTTCTCCACTATTGCTGTAAGGTAGATCTCTTCCTTTTTTACCACTGCCCCGTTAAACGCGATCAACTCATACTTCATAACGGATTCCCCGGGATTGATAAATTTCATACTCACCAGGTCTCTGGCAGGGTTGGGATAGATCTCAAAACCGTAAATGTTTTTGAACTCTTCTATTCCTATATCATTAACCGCTTCAGAGTCGGACAGGTCAGAGCAACTGCCCGTACCTATTTGAACGGTATAATTGCCATTGGCTGTAACCGAATAGCTTTGGTTATTGGCCCCTCCCAGGGGTGCGCCATTTCTGAACCACTGGTAATTAAAGCCTGCCTGATCACAAGTAAGAGTAGTTCCGTTTCTGCTAATGGTGGGTTTGGGCACTATCTCAACCGGGATATCAATGCTGTCTTTAGCCGAACAGTTATTGGCATCGGTATAGGTGTAAACCAGCTTGTGTAAACCGTCTCCGGCTGCCACAGGATTAAAGAAAGTGCCGCTGACACCGGGGCCTGACCAGCTTCCCCCTGTAGGATTGGCCGACAAGCTGAAGGGATTATCTTGCTTGCAAAGAGCACCTATCGGTAAAACCGTGTTTATGCTAACTGCTGGTAACGGATTAACCGTAATGGTAAGCAGGTTCGAATTGACCTGGCTCGCAGTAACACAAGTGATACTGGGAGTCATCCTTACTACCACCTGATCGCCATTTTGAAGAGCGGGTGTACTAAAAGTTGAGGCGTTGGTTCCGGAAACTATTCCGTTTACCCGCCATTGATATGAAGGGTTAGCCCCTCCGTTAGTGGGGGTAGCTGTAAATGTTATCATTTCCCCTTCACAAGTAATGGCAGTGTTGGCAGCAATCGTCACAGCTGGGGTAAGGGGTGCTGTAACTACTATATTAATACTGTTGGAAGTAGCATTGGCCGTAGTAACACATCCGGCATTGCTTGTCATCTCCACCGTTACCACATCACCATTTTGCAGGGTATTGCTATTAAAGCCAGGGGAATTATTACCCATATTCATCCCGTTTACTTTCCACTGGTAAGAAGGAGATGACCCTCCATTGACAGGAGTTGCTGTGAAAGTTACATTGTCGCCCGGGCAAATTATAGTTTGAGAGGCCGCTATACTAACGCCAGGTATAACTGACGCATTAACGACCATATAAGACATTTTGGTATTTGAATTGCTGCCCGCGGTGTTGCCAGATGTAAGAGTTACATTATAACTACCCGGATTTGTAAACGCAACCTCAGGATTTTGTGAAGTAGCACTGGTACCATTTACATAACTAACTGTAGAAGGCGAAAAAGACCAGTTCCAGGAATTTGGCGAATTAGTTGAAACATCGGTAAAAGTGACTATATCATTGGGGCAAACTGAGGTAGAAGAGGCCGTAAAATCTGCTACGGGAGCTAAAACCTGAGAGCCGCTTACATTAATATTATCCAGGTACAGATTATTACCCCAGCCGTTAATATTCTCAAACCTCAGCTTAATGGTATTACCTACATAAGCATCTAAACTAAGAGAAGGGCAGGAAGGGTTTCCTGTATTACCGCACCAATCAGCTGCTACCGAAGGAGTAAAAGCAGTGGTGAGATCGCTACCAGTGACAAAGTTGCCAGATCCGTTCTCCCTGAAACTGGCCAAGCGGTTCCAGCTAACACCACAATCTGTACTGATAAATACAGCGAGGCTGTCTTGATTGGAATTATCATACCTGCGATAAGCGTATTCAAAGTTCAGGGTAGCGCTGGTATAATTATTAATATCGATGGAAGGGCTTATTAAACCATCCCTTTGACCGGGTGCATTATAGTTGAAGTTATCTACCCAAACCGCTGTATTTCCGGGAGAATTTCCCGCTACAGTGGTCAAAGCCCAGGTGGTGAGATTATCAGGGTTTTCTACCTGATATAGGTTAGTGGTATTCGTTTCAAAATCCTCAAAGTAGGGCAAACTCAATCCACCGGCCCGGATATAGGATGTTAGGGTTTTTGTATCCATCCCGTTGGCGTTGCTGACTGTAAGGGTAATTGTGTAGGTTCCCAGGGCATTTAGCTGAATTTGAGGATTTTGAGAATTGCTATTCGTGCTGTTAACGAAAGTAAAGGTAGAAGGGCTGATACTCCAGGTCCAACTAGTAGGGGAGTTACTGCTATTATCCGACAGGCTGACGGTTTCGCCCAGACAAGGGTAAATAATATCCGCTTCAAAATCAGCCACCGGTGGCAGGTTTGCATTAAAACCAGAGGAAGAAAATATACCTCTGCCGTGGGTAGCGGCAATCACTTCCTGGTCAGAATCTCTCATTTGCAGCATATCTACCCTTACATTAGCTAATCCTGAGTTAGAGGGGTTCCAGGTAGGATTGGCATTGTTGAAATCAGTAGAAGACCATACTCCTACCTCTGTTGCCAGAATAACTTCGTTGCGGTTATTGGGATTAAAGAGCGCCCAGCGCACCGGCATGTCAGGTAAATTACCTTCCTTATTCGACCAGGAGGTTCCTCCATTGTCGGTATACCAAACTGATGTTACACCATAATTAAAAAAAGTGACCAGCAACTCATTTTCACTGGCGCCAATATCTACACAGGATATAGATCCATTAGGGAAAGAAGGACTGCCGATAGAGGTGGCAGAGGGTGAGCCGCCATCGGCATTGGTTATTTTAAAGAGGTTACCCGCATCGGTTCCAATAAAAAGAGTAGTAGAACTAACGGTGTAAGGCGAAACTCTCAAGTGAGAGGCCATACTACCCATTCCTGAAACGGTAAAATTGCCGATAGACGGGGTTGAAGAAATACCGGTAACCCTGTTAATGGTATTGTTGGTGCGCGCTGAATAAAGGATATCGAGATTGTCATCGTAATCAGCCGGATTGATAAACTTACCCGTTCCCTGATCGTTTTGGAACCTGTTGCCAAAACTTGAACCCGCATTTGTTGAAAGCCAATAGCTATTGTAAATAAAAGATGTAATCTGGTAGCTAGGGTTGGTTTGATCTATAAAACAATAAGCTCCATCCCCTCCGGTTACTTCTACAGTAGAGTTCATTCCGGCCGAATTGTATTGCTGGGTACCATTGTCCTGGGTACCACCAAGAAAATAATCGGTGGCTGCGGTAGGGTGAATGGCACAGGCGTAAAACTGTGTAACATTATGGCCATTTTTCCGGCCATTAATAACACTGTTAGTGGCGGCTGTTGCTATACTATTGGTATAATAAACACCGCCATCCGTACCAAATATAACTTCTGATGAGCTCCCGGGTTTAAATACAATAGCGTGCTGATCGGCATGAACTAGAGCGCACGTTAAAAAGGCTAGATTGTTATTATTAGACCATTTGGAGATCTGGGACCAGTTCCCCCCTCCATCGGTACTTCTGAACAGGTCTATACCTCCCGCAATCAAGGTGTTTTTATCGTTGGGATCAACTGCCAGAATTAAGTCGTACCAGGCCTGGCCCCGGGTAAAATCAGTGGCCGGAATATTATTATCGGCATCATTGGGTTCTGAAACACTGGTCCAACTAACACCTTTATTAGTAGTTTGTAAAACCTCTCCCAGTTGATTGCTCACTTCCACCAGGGCATACACATAGTTGGCATCGTTAGGAGCACAGGCTACTTCTACCCTGTCTCCGTTAGTAGTACTGTTAGCTATAGTCCAGGAAGTACCGTTATCACTGTAAAGGATGCGGCCTCCTCCCTGGTCGGAAGCACTGAAACTGCTGGTAGTGGTTCCTACCCAAATACGGTTATCGGCTGCAATTTCTATATCAGCTGCAGCAAAATTGATGGTCTGCCCCGGCACATTGGGTAAAACCTGGGTAAAAGATGTTCCTCCATCGGTAGAGCGTTGTACCCCCTGCTCGCTAGAGCCGTGAAAAGTTCCCCCGTAAAAATATGACCGGAGCGCTACATATAGCACTCCGTTACCACTTTCATTGCGTACTGCCAGATCATTAACGAAGTA
>JANQHO010000051.1 GCA_028277105.1 Owenweeksia sp.
GCCTTCACTGTCAGCATAGAGAATACGGGCCCGGGAGCCCACCACCATCTTATTTTCTTTGGCTGCCTTGATCCAGCGGATATTGTCTTCCATCTGCTGGCGTATTTCAGCCGGGGCCTCGGTAGCCATTTCTTCCAATACACTGGCAGCTAATTCATCGGTAAAATCAAGATCTTCAGTTTTGCCGGAAGCACATACCCAGCGGAAGGGCCCGAAACCGTAATCGAAACACATGGGCCCCATGATATCCTGTACGTAGCTGGGGTATTTAAATTCCCTTCCTATAGTGGGGTTTGGATTTAAAACATCGGCCCCGGCCCGGCTGGCTTCCAGTAAAAAGGCATTGCCGTAATCAAAAAAGTAGGTGCCGCGAGCTGTATGTTTGTTAATGGCGGCTGCCTGCTTGCGCAGCGACTGCTGTACTTTTTCTTTAAAGAGTTCCGGTTGCCGGGCCATCATTTCGTTAGACTCTTCATAGGATAGACCAGCGGGATAATAACCACCGGCCCAGGGGTTGTGCAGGGAGGTTTGGTCGGAGCCCAGGTCCACGTAAATATTTTCTTCGTCAAATTTTTCCCAAACGTCTACAATGTTGCCCTCAAAGGCGATGGAAACGGTTTCTCGCTGCTGCTGGGCGGTGCTAACGCGTTTCACCAGTTCGCCCAGATCGCTGATGATCTCATCTACCCAGCCCTGTTCGTGGCGTTTGCGGGAGGCCTTGGTATTTACTTCTGCTGTTACGGAAATACAACCGGCAATATTCCCGGCCTTGGGTTGAGCTCCACTCATGCCTCCTAAACCGGCTGTTACAAATAAGGCGCCTTCACCGGGGTTCTTCCCGATCTTGCGCAAGGCATTCAAAACGGTGATGGTGGTTCCGTGTACAATGCCTTGTGGGCCTATGTACATATAAGAGCCAGCTGTCATCTGGCCGTATTGGGTTACTCCCAGGGCATTAAAGCGTTCCCAATCGTCCGATTTGGAGTAGTTGGGGATCATCATGCCGTTGGTGACTACCACCCGGGGAGCATCTTTATGGGAGGGAAATAAACCCATAGGGTGGCCGGAATACATGTGTAAGGTCTGTTCTTCAGTCATTTCGGCCAGGTATTGCATGGTGAGCAGGTACTGGGCCCAGTTCTGGAATACGGCCCCGTTGCCACCGTAGGTGATCAGTTCGTGAGGATGTTGCGCTACAGCCGGATCGAGATTATTCTGTATCATGAGCATAATGGCTTTAGCCTGCTCACATTGGCCGGGATATTCTTCTATGGGGCGGGCGTACATCTCGTAAGTGGGGCGGAAGCGGTACATATAGATGCGTCCGTAATCATTTAATTCCCGGGCAAATTCTGCCGCTAGTTCGGCATGCCATTGCTGGGGAAAGTAACGCAAGGCATTGCGCAGAGCTAATTTTTTCTCCTCAATGGTGAGAATGTCTTTGCGTTTGGGCGCGTGATTTATTTGGGGATCGTATGGCTTTGGGGCGGGCAGTTCTGCAGGGATGCCTTGCAATACCTGTTCTTTAAAACCCAATGCAGCTGTAGTTTCAGTCATCATTTATCCTTTTTTGCGATTAAAACGGCCGGTTCTTTTATCAAATCCATAAGGGCAGTGTTTGCAACCACTCTGGCAACAATAACCCCTTTTAAGGTGGTACTGTTTAGTGAATACGATAAATCCTTCTTCTGAATAATAGTAATCTCCTTCTTCGAGGGGGAGAGCCATGCTTCCTTTATTTTGGGCAAATTTCTTGATTATTTTCTCAACCCTGAAATCAAGTAACCTGTAAGATTCTATAGCTTTGATCTGATAAATAATAACTATGAATGTCACTTTTATATTGGGGGCTGGATCTAATGTTGACTATGGGTTTGTTACAGGAGCAGAATTAATGGAAAGAATAAAACAAAGAGTAGTTTCAATTTTGGATAATCAAGATGATAGATGGACTTACATTAATATTGGAATTCCACAAAAACAGGATGATAAATTCATATACAAAGTGCTAAAATCCTTTGATATAAATGCTGATTATTTGTCTAATTTCTATGATGCTTTAAGATTATTTCAAAATCCGTCAATAGATTATTTTTTGAAAGAATATCCAGAATATGATTTGATTGGGAAGTTTGTTATTACTCTTGAAATTAACGAACTGGAAACACAGTTTGAAGGGAATGTGGCTGGGGATTTTGAAAAAAGAGAGAGTATGAAGAGCAAATGGTACCATGATTTATTCAATAACAATGTTTTGTCGCCAGAGAATATTGAAAAAAATAAACTCAATTTTGTAACCTTCAATTATGACCGAAGTCTGGAATACTTTATAAATTCCAGTTTCAGACAGACATATAGAACTTCTTTGGGTGAAAACAAGGCAGAATACTATTTAAATCAATTGAAATTCATTCACATTCATGGTTCATTAGGGCAATTTAGTTTTAAGCATGATGAAGGTTTAGATGTTGCTTACAGTAAAAATCCATCTTACCTTGAAAAGCTAATTTCCAAATCAAAAGGTATTAGGACGATTCATGAAGCTCGAAGTAATAGTGAAATGAATGAGGCGAAAGAATTAATCAAAGACTCAGAGAAGGTTTATTTTTTAGGTTTTGGGTTCAATAAAGAGAATCTTGAATCTTTAGTTGATGGTGTTGACTTTCCAACAGAAACTTGGGCTACAGCCTATGGAATGGGAAGAGGAAAAAAAAAGTTAGCTATTCAGGATACCAATAATAAATTGGGGCTGGGTAGAATGATTAGCTGTTCAATAGAGGATTTATTTGAGAACCATTCACCCATTCATTTAAGGTGATTCTAGATGTCATTTTTGTATTCAAAACTCAATAGCCCCTTAAAGTTTATTGATACGATCAATGAAGTAGAGATTTGGCTCAAGAGAGACGACCTCATCCACCCGGAGGTAAGCGGTAACAAATGGCGGAAATTAAAGTACTATTTAGAAGATTTCAGGAAAAGTAGTAAATCCACCATTCTCACCTTTGGCGGGGCTTTTTCCAATCACCTTGCCGCTACTGCTGCTTTGGGCAGAATGGCGGGTATTCCTACCAAGGCCCTGGTAAGAGGGGAAGAAGTAAAGTCAAACGATACCCTGGATTTTTGCCGTTCCTGTGGCATGGAGATCGAAAGCATCAGCCGGAAAAAATACGACACCAAAGACAGCACAGAGTTTAAGACAATGATGCGGGAGCTTTTACCGGAGGTTTATATGATACCGGAAGGGGGTAAGGGAGTGTTGGGCATCAGGGGTTGTACTGAAATACTGGACGGAGTGGACGAAGGTTTTGATTACATCGCCTGTTCAGGAGGTACGGGGACTACTATGGCCGGTCTTTTGCTGAGTGGCTATACAGCTGAGTTTATCTTATTTCCCGCCCTTAAAGGAGGAGGGTTCCTGAGAAAGGATATACAGGCTTACATCGCTGATTTTCAAAAGGCTTTTTCAACAAAAGGCATTGGAAAAATTTCTGCTAAAGCAGCTCTGAAATTGGCAGAAGATCACCATTTTGGTGGTTATGGAAAAGTGAAGCCGGAATTGATCCGGTTTATGAATGAACTTCACCAGCGTTATGGCATAGCGCTTGATCCGGTTTATACCGGCAAGATGATGTACGGATTGTGGGAGATGG
Source organism: Owenweeksia sp. (assembly GCA_028277105.1). GTDB lineage: Bacteria > Bacteroidota > Bacteroidia > Flavobacteriales > Schleiferiaceae > JANQHO01. The sequence continues at coordinate 3,654 of JANQHO010000051.1, forward strand.
TAGAACAGGGTCAATTGAAAAAGGGGAGCCGGGTGTTAGCCATCCATACCGGGGGCTTACAAGGAATAAAAGGAATGAACCAACGTTTAAAAAATTCGGGAATACAGATAGATCAATTATGAAACTTAAACTCTTCGTCATCATTACTCTGATCAGCACCATGGCATGGGCTACCGGAGGGCGTACAGCCACCCTGGAGTACATTGAAAAGTACAAGGATATCGCTATCCACGAAATGAAAGAATATGGTATTCCTGCCAGTATTACCCTGGCTCAGGGTATACTAGAGTCGGCTTCGGGAACCAGCTACCTGGCCGTAGAGGCCAACAATCATTTCGGTATCAAGTGCCACCGCGACTGGAAAGGCAAGAAAGTTTACAAGGATGACGATAAGAAGGACGAGTGCTTCAGGGTTTATAAAGATCCGGACGAAAGTTTTCGCGACCATTCTCTCTTTTTGAAAAACCGCTCCCGTTACGCTTTTCTTTTTGAAGAAGATCCCACTGACTATAAAGCCTGGGCCTATGGTTTGAAAAAAGCTGGCTATGCCACTAACCGTAAATACCCTCAATTGCTGATCAAAATAATTGAGGAGAACGATCTGCATCAGTACGATCTGCACGATTTTGAAGATGTTGTTTTGGCCGATGCCACAACACTGAGCATACTGGAGTCAGCTAACCGGGTAGATTACGTGATAGCACAGGAAGGTTCCACTTTCGAGTCTTTAGCGGAAAAAGCAGAACGCAAAGTGGAAGAGCTGCTGGAATACAACGAATTACAGTACGATGCTACACTGGAACCAGGGCAGGTCATCTACATTCAACCCAAGCGTAAAAAGGCAGCCCGGAAGTTTAAAACCCACGTAGTACAGGAGGGTGAGGATATGTACACCATCTCACAGAAATACGCCATCCGCCTGGAAAAGCTCTACGAGCGCAATGACATGAGGGTAGGCCAGCAACCTGAGGCCGGTCGGTTGTTAAAGTTAAGGTGATAAGGCTTTCTTGATTGCTTACCATGTCTAAATATGCTAAATTTGGACATAAACGAATAGAGTATGAATATCAGCTTCACCGACAAACAGAAAGAATATATTTCTTCACAATTGAAGTCAGGAGACTACCAAAACGCCAGCGAAGTGGTAAGGGATGCCCTGAGATTGCATGAAATTTATCGTCATAAAGTGATAGAAGACCTAAGGGCTGAAATTGAAAAGGGATTTAATAGTGGTATTAGCCCCAGAAAAGTAGATGATATTATTAACGATAATATAGAGGCTCTTAATTAAATCGTGAAGTTGGAATCTTACGAGATTACTAGGCAAGCAGATAAAGATATTGAGGAAATCTTTAGATATACTTTGAAAGAATACGGTAAAAAGCAAGCTGTAAAATATTTGTCAGCCTTAAAATCTTTATTCATCAAACTTTGTAAAACTCCTGAAATAGGACGATTGAGGGATGAATTACGCGAAGGGCTGAGAAGTATTACAAATGATCAACATATCATTTTTTACAGTATAAATGAGAACAAAATATTAATAGTGCGGGTTCTGCACGGCAACCGGGATTTACCGAAACACTGGCCCTAATTTACCCGGTAACAGATCACCGTACCATCATCACTGTAAGTAACAATATTCATGGTGCCATCCAACTTTAGTGAACCCATATCAAAAGGCCCTTGTGCAAATACCGGAAAACCTTCAATCAGTTCACCACTACTGTTAAACAAGCGGATCTCTTCAGCCATTTTGCTGTAACCCCCGGCATAAAACTCGCCTTTTAAGATCATGGCTTTGGGTTTGGCCGATACATCGGCTTCCAACTCGGCTACCCAGGGGTTTTCTTCATCTTTTACGATCAGCTTCTGCCCACTGGAGAAAATGTACTTGCCGTCAAAAAAGAGAAAGTGATCAGCCGGGTTGTCTTCATCCAGGTAAATGGCGTCAATGGCCCCTTCGGGATTGATCACGTACAGCTTGCCGGAATTACTGTTGGCCAAAAGTTCGGAACTCTTGAGACTGGAGCCTTTTTTAAGAAAGAAAGAAGTTTTGAGTTCCTCGATTTTTTCATCCGTCTTAAAACGTTCCTCTCCTTTGCGATTGAGTTGGTAAAGCTTACCTTCAGCCGTGAGGCAAACAATAATATCCTTGCCACTAACGGAAAAGTGCTGAGGCTGGCTCACAATATCCGATGCGGCTTTCTTAAATTTCCAACCTTTTACTTTATTCCCATCTGTCCCGTAATTATAGAGCATATTACCACAAGGGACTACCAGGCGATAATTGCGGGCATTGTCGTAATTGAAGACCCCTACCGGAGCTGTGGCTTTGGCGGGCAATTTTACCGGAAAATTTTCCACTTCCCTGCCTAACCTGTCTAATATGTAAAGAGAGTTCTCGGTATTAAAGACCAGTTGCAGCTTATTGTTCTTAAAGATGTCGATCTGGGTGAAACTACCTATTACCTTTCCGTCCAGTTCTTTACTCCACAATATTTTACCATCAGCACTTAAAAGGTGAAGCTGGTCAGTTTCATCCTGCAGCAACACCTCGTATTTTTTGGTGTTGTGATTTTTCACAAACTGAGGGGTTCCCTCAGCGGGATGAGGCAAAACCGTAGCCCATTGCCGGGCTACTTTTTCCTGTGTGGGGGGATTGTGATCGAGGTAAAAGTTGGTAAGCACTGCGTCATTGTCAATATTGAGCTGAAGGGAAAGACGATGGAAATTGTGGAGTTCTTCTTTTTGGTTCAACAGCAGGCGGGCGTCACTGCCTTCGAGCAGCGAAGCGGTGAGTTCCAGAAACTCAGGGTTAGAGCCAATGATATTGATATGAGCTTTAGCGGGGATCTTGGCAGTGAATTCCCGGAAAGATTCATCGTCTTTTAAGCTGCGGCCATCCAGGATGTCGTTGATAATGCCTTTTAAAGCAGCCTGATCATTAGCAAAAATGACAAAATCATTGACTAAAGTATAGTAGGGGCGGTGGAAGCCTTTAAAAATGGAGCCGTAAAAACGGGGCAATACGTTTTCATAAACCAGTTGGTGGATAATGAGTCCTCTGTAACCCTCTACGAATGAAGAATCGACAATTTTATCAAGAGCTTCCCTGCAATTTTTAGTATCGCGGAATTTGAAATAGGCAAAAGTATTATTGCTTTGAGTATTACCGGTGTAGAAAATCCCCATTTCTGTGTCCAGCCAGTTGAGCAAAACGGGCTGGGGTTCAAAGGGAAAATTACTTACCAGCTGTTCATAGCGCCTTTTGCTGCCCTCTTTTTCAAGAAAACCCAGATAACTGCGGTAGTATTGTTCGGCATTTTCAAAAGTATAGGCTAGCCATAAGCCAGATGAGGAAGGAACAATATTTTGACCCTGAGTAGCTCCGGGGCGAATATTCCTGAAAGAGTGGGTATAATAAGCTCCTTCTGCCGGTAAATTGACAATGCCATTGAGGATCACTTCACGGTCTTTGATTTGCAGGTCAAAGCCTGACCAGTCTCCCGTTTCTTTTATAAAACGGGCATCAGAGAGAGGGAAAACCGTTTCAAACCAGGTGGGGAATTCAGTATTGTTGACAAAAATATTAGCCAGATCTTTTTTATTGCTCGTCTCATAAAGGCGGGCAAAAGCAGCTTTTTGCTTTAAGCTGAATTCGCTGTTCAGTTGACGGATACCTTCTTCGAGGAGATTCCTGTTGCTACTGAGTAAGATCAAACCCGAGTAAGAACTGATATATAATTCTTTTTGGGTAGCCTGTTGGTAAAAGCGGATGATCTCAGTCCCTGAATAATTTCTTTTCTCAAACTGATAAGCTTTGGCCAACTTACGACCGATGAGCTTTTCAAATTCGGGATCGCCTTTCAGCAAGGTCAAGGTGTTGTATTTACCGGCCCCGCTCAAAGATAGACTTACCACTACTGTTTTACCCTTGAGAAAGTTTTGCAGGGAATCCCTGGGAAAAAGCTCAGATAAGGATCCCAGGTCTTGTTCCAGTTGAAGAATAAAGCTCAGGCTAGCTATGTTTTTAAAGACCTGGCTTTGCTGTAAAGTTTCAGAGGCTTGCCATATATCCCTGGTTTCAATGACCAAAACCGAAGAAATAGGAACCGCCTTGTAAGGGTCGGAAATGCTTTTAGGATCTTGCTGGCAAGAATAAAATATTGAAAGTAAGAGAACTACCGTTAGCAGTTTGCGTCTCATGAAATTGAATGGAATTTTGGCAAATTTAAGGGAAAAAGCAGCTTATAAATTGAGGTTTAGTTGACTGGGTAACTGACGGAATGATTTACGGTGATAGGGTGTTAATCCGTTTTCGACAATGGCTTTGCGATGGTCTATAGTAGGGTAGCCTTTGTTAGAATTCCAGTTGTATTGAGGGTAGTCTTTGCTCAGATTTTCCATAAACTCATCCCGGTAGGTTTTGGCCAGTACCGAGGCAGCAGCTATACATTTGTATTTACCATCGCCTTTTATAATGCAATGATGAGGAATGTCAGGATAAACATTGAAGCGGTTGCCATCGATCAGTAAGCTTTGAGGTTTTAAGGTCAGCTTATCAATGGCCCGGTGCATAGCCAGAAAGGAGGCATTTAAAATATTGATACGATCAATCTCTTCGTGTGATACTGAAGCAACGGCATAGGCTAAAGCTTTTTCTTCTATAAAAGCCCTGAGTTCATTCCTTTCAGAGGCCGTCATCTTTTTAGAATCATTGAGGAGTTTATGCCTGAAGCCGGCTGGGAGAATTACTGCTGCTGCGTAAACGGGGCCTGCTAAACAACCGCGGCCTGCTTCATCACATCCCGCTTCTATTAAACCCCTGGTATGTGAATTGAATAGCCGTTTTTTCATTTTTGCTTTAGGGTTTTTTCAATGCTTTTCCACATCATTTCTGCAGCTTTATCCCAGGAAAAAGCTTTTACTCTTTGTTTGCCTTTGTCAATCAGACTTTGGCGAACCTTTTCATTCTCCACTTTTTTCATATTGGCCGCTATTTCTTCAATATTATCAGGATCGCAGATCAAGGCTGCATCTCCTGCAACTTCGGGCATAGAGGTTGTAGATGAGGTAATTACCGGCACTTCACACTGAAAAGCCTCGATAATAGGAATTCCAAAGCCTTCAAAATGAGAGACAAACATGAGGGCAGCTGCAGCTGACAGTACTTCGTTAAGCCCTTCGCGCTCTAACCTTCCGGTAAAAACTATACAGTTTTTGAATGGATGCTGATCATATGCCTGAGCAATTTCTTTGCTCCAGAACATTTTATCTCCTACGATTACAAAATGGCTTTCCCCCCCTTTTTGTTTGTAGATATCAAACGCACGAAGCATGCCGACAATGTTTTTACGAGGATTCAATGCTCCCACAAAAACGAAATAAGGAATTTCTTTGGTGATCTTCTGGCGGGTTTTGTTTTGGTCTTCATGTGATGAAGGGTTAAAAAAGTCACCAACCCCATTGTAAACCAGGTCTATTTTTTGGGGATCAATGCCATAAGTATTGGCGATATCTTGCCTTGAATACTGCGAAACAGTGGCAATCCGGTCGGCTTTGCGTGCATATTTCCTGAAATATTTAAGGTGAAAACTGCGCACGAGAGGAGGCAGGTATTCAGGGTAATGCTCAAAATTAATATCGTGGATCACCGGAAGACTTTTGGTCTTACTTT